>JAKMEV010000237.1:0-11859 GCA_022425785.1 Akkermansiaceae bacterium
TAACTTTTCAGGCGTGTTGACCGGTAGCTGACAGGTTTCCCCCTCACAATAATACGCTGTCGCCCTGCCCCCTCTCGGATTCAAGGTCTTGGTAAAGTCACTGACCGGTCCACCCGAGCTCAACAAAATCATATTGGGATCGGGATGCTTCGCCGCCAAATCCAACATCTCCTGCTGACCCTCCTCACCCACAATCACGAGGCGGGCAGGCTTCTTGAGATACATCCTCATTCCTCGAATCATCTCCCCCATTCCACCCGGAGCCTCCCGAATCAGAGGGACATAAGCCCGAAGGGTCTTTTCCGCTACTTCCGAGAAATCCTTTCTCCCGGTAATTTCGGCTAGAATCAAAAATTCCCTCACCGCCACCGAACTCTCGGTGGGAATGGCCGAATCGTGCTGACCTTTCAGCCTGAGCACCAAATCATCACGCTTCTCCCCCTGAAAGAAGCCCCCATTCTCCTCATCGTAAAAATGCTTTTTCGATTCCTCCGCCAACTTCACCGCAAATGCCAGCACCCCGGCATCAAGAGTCGCCTCATACAATTGACGGGTTCCCCGCAGAAAAAAGAGATAACTCTCCGCTTGCAAGGTCCCATCCTTTTCGCCGTCCCTCCAGCGGTGGGAAAGACGTTCCTCCTGAGCATCCCACAGCTTTGCCTTCACAAAGCGGTGCGCTTTTCCCGCCGCCTGCAGATACTTCTTCTCGCCAAGCACCCTTCCGGCTCTGGCCATCGATCCAATCATTAATCCATTCCACGACGCCAATACCTTGTCGTCCGTCGGCGGCGGCACGCGCTTCGCCCTCACTTTTGCCAGCTTCTCCAGAATTCCCTTCACTGCGACAGCCTCCTCGTCACTCAAGGATGCCAGCACTTTTTTATAATGGAGGACATTCTGATTCGGCAAAGCTTCGGGATCACTATGATCCACAAAATTTCCCTTCGCGGTCACACCAAGAACATCCTGCGCCAAATTCACTTCGTCCCCCGATAAAACCTTCTTCAATTCCCCCAGGGTCCAGCAAAAATATTTACCTTCCTTCCCTTCGCTCTGGGCGTCCTCTGCACAATAGAAGCCACCCTCCGGATGTGTCAGGTCTCGTAAAACATAGTCGGCAATACCACGTGCCACTTCTTGAAAATCCTTCTCGCCACTCACCAACCAAGCATCCAGATACAAGTCCAGAAGCTGGGCTTGATCATAGAGCATTTTCTCAAAATGAGGCACCAGCCATTCCCGGTCGACGGCATACCGATGAAATCCTCCGCCCACCTGATCATGAATCCCGCCGTTCATCATCTTCCGGCAGGTCATGATGGCAGCTTGGCGGGTTTCCTTATCCACTGATTGCAACATCAACCTGAAGATATTCACCTGGGGGAATTTCATCGCTTTTCCCAAACCACCCCAAGCAGGATCAATTTGATCCAAGGCCTGCGCGACAGATTCATCAACCAAGACTTGATTCAAATCATCCTTACTTGCGGAAAGTTTAAGGGCCCCGGTGAAATATTCTTCCATCTGCCCATGACCCAATTTGGCCTGGTTCAAAATCTCCTCGGGCTTGGTTTTCCAAACCTTCTGCACTTCCGAAAGGACTGTCTTAAATCCCATCCTACCCTGTTGATCCTTGGGTGGAAAATACGTCCCTCCGAAAAACGGCTTTAGGTCCGGAGTGAGAAACATATTTAGAGGCCAGCCGCCATTTTGCCGGGTCAGAGCCTGCAAAGCGGTCATATAGACCTTGTCCACGTCCGGCCGCTCTTCCCGATCCAATTTGATCGACACGTAATTCTCATTGAGAAATTTCGCGATCTCATCATTTTCGAACGATTCCCGCTCCATGACATGGCACCAATGGCAGGTCGAATAGCCCACACTCAGCAAAATCAGCTTATTTTCCTTCTTTGCCTTCGCAAAGGCTTCCTCGCCCCAGGGATACCAATCCACCGGATTATGGGCATGGAGCAGCAAATAAGGTGATTTTTCCTTAGCCAGTCGATTCGCCTTCTTTTCCTCTCCAAAGCATGGAGCAATCGAAGAAAAAACAGCCAACGTCACCAAGACCACCATTCGAATCATGGTGAAAACCTACACCGGAGCACAAAAAACGGAATTTTAATTCTTCCCGGGTTGCCGAAAGGCAAATTTGCACCGAAATTTCCGCCATCAGACTTGCCCCGAGGCCACCTTCCCCCTTAACTCTCCGCTCCCGGAGCAAGATCACCTATTCCGCTCCACAGATACTCCTGCCATGATTGAAAATATCCGCAAATACACCGGCCTCATGATTGTTGTGCTGGTCCTTCTCTTTATTGGACTCGTCTTCCTCGGCGACACTGCCCGCAACAGTTTTGCCGGCAAACCCGTCATGGAGGTCAATGGCGTCGCCGTTTCCCGAAAGGAATTCGACCGGATGTCCGGAAACGCCTTACAAATTCCATCCGGATTGGCCCAAGCAGGTCCCCTTTCCCAATCCAGCAAGGTGGTCGCCAGCCACTATCTCGGCGAAAGCGTCCTCGCCAACCCAATGACTTCGGCCGCCTCGATTCTCACCGAAATGACCGAATACCTCCAGGGCAGTGACCCCGGGCGATTCTTGGCCAATCGGATCGCAGTTCGCGAAGCAGGACTTGACTACGGAGCCACTCCGGGGCCCAACGAGGTCGAATCCTTCATCGAGAAAGTCCTCTTCGCTGATCAGGACGGAAATTTTGACCAGGTCGCCTTCTCCGAATTCATGGAGAAAAAGATCGGTCGCCTCGGCATCGGCAGCCGCGGATTCAACGAATACGTTCGTGACCTTCTGACCGCGCAAAACATTGCCAAGATTCTCGGTGCGGGTATCGCAGCCGACTCCTCGACCGCGGCCACCCACTACAGTCTCGACAAGCAAAACATCACCGCCCAGCAAGTCACGCTCGACATGCTCGACTTCGAAAAAGACCTCAAACCTACCGAGGAGGAAATCAAAGCATTCTACGAGGAAAACAAAGAAAACTACTTCTCCGACGAACTCCGCAAGACGACTTACATCTTCGCCGAGCCAAATTGGCAGGCCGCATACGACAAGCAGGAAGAAGAAAAAGCTAAAGCGGCTGAAGAAGAGAAAAAGGCGGCTGATGAGGCCAAGAAAAAAGCCGAAGAAGCGAAAGCCAAAGCCGACGCTGAAAAGAAAGCAGGCGAAGAAACCACCCCGCCGAAAGTGAATGGCGAAGCCCCCTCAACTCCGGAAAAGCCGGGAGAGACTCCACCCTCTCCGGAAGAAGCCACCGAGACCGGAAAAACTACAGGGGCCACTGAATCTCCTGAAAAGCCAGCTGAGCTTCCCGCCAAAACTACCGAAGAAGGTGCCGAAGGCGATCCAGGGGCCCAGGGCGAACCAGCCCCGGAAACTCCGGCTAAGGAGGAAACCCCTGCTCCCAAGAGCGAAGAAACAACGGCGCCTCCCGCCCAAGAAGCTGCGGAACCCAAAGTGGTTAAAGATGAAGCCAAAGAAACTAAGGAGAAAACTGCTGAATCTACCGGAAAGCCTACTGAAGAAACCAATACCACTCCCGGAGAAACCAAAGGAGGCACTCCAAAGCCGGAAGTAGAGACCAAGCCAGCACCGGTCCCTGAAAAAAGTCCTAAGGACAAACTCTCGTTCCAGAACAAGGAAAAGGCCGTCGACTCACTCAGCAATGACATCTCAGACTTCTTCGATGACCTCATCAACGACGGCGGCAACGACTTTGAAAAGCATGCCGCTGATGCCGGGTATGAGGTGAAAACCAGCGAACTCTTCTCCCAAAGCAAACCTGCTGAAGGGCTGGATCAACGCATCACCAGCAAAAATACCGACTCCGGGATCAGCACCCTCGCCGATGCCGTCTTCCGCGCGCCCGTCGATGGTGAGCCGGATGAAAGACTCACCTACCCTTATCGCACCAGCGATGGTTGGTTCGTTGGCCGTCTTGACGAAGCGGTAGCTCCAGTTCAGCTCAGCTATGAGGAAGCCAAGGTCCGCGCAACGGTCGACCTCAAGAAGAAAATCGCCCGGGATAAAATGATCGCCCATGCCAAAGAACTCCACGAAAAGCTCAGCGCCGGTGTCAAAAAGGGCAAAACCTTCGAAGAAGCGGCCAAAGCCATCGACGAAAAAATTGTTGTCAGCAAGCAACCCAATCTCGCCAAGCCCGACCTCAGCGGAATCCCCATTCAGTATCGGGCCCAGTTTGGCGGACAGGCTCCCCCGGCGTTCCAGGCAGCCCAGTATGTCAATCCCGGAGAGATCGCCGAGGTCAAGTTCACTCCAAGTGAGGACAACCCGGAGAAAGCACTCATCGTGTTCGTCGAAAAACGCGAAGTCACCGTCAGTGATGCCTACAGTTCGGAACTCAATCGCTCGATCGATAACCAGGCCGGCCTCGCTCGCTATCTCGCCTTCCAAAACTGGCTCTACGAACAATACGATAAGAACCAAGTGATCGTTGTTGGAGACAAACAGCAATAGCAACTTTCCAAACCATGGCCGACACCACTGCCCGCGACGAAGCCATCGAGCAGGGTCACACGCACCTCGCCATGGGTGAACTGGAAGAGGCTGAAGCCTGTTATCGGAGGTCCACCGAACTCGACGATAACTTTTTCGACGGCTGGCAGGCTCTCGCCATGACTCTTCTCAAACTTGAAAAAGTGAAAGAAGCCATCGGCTGCGGAATCAAAGCCACCACCCTCCAACCCAACGATCTCCTCGCCTGGACCGGCCTCTCCCAAATGTACGTTCGCGACAGTCAAATCGCCGAAGCCGAACACGCCAAAGGAAACGCCCGCATCCTCTCGATGGGAGGCAAAGTTACCAATCTCTAATTCATTCTTTCCAATGTTCTTTGTTACCACCGCGATCGACTACCCAAATGGTAAGCCCCACATTGGCCACGCTTACGAAAAAATTCTCGCGGATGTTCTTACCCGCTATCGCCGCTTTCGAGGCGAGGAAGCTTATTTCCTCACCGGAGTTGATCAGCACGGGCAGAAAATGGTTAAGACAGCAGAGGCCGAAGGCGTCAATGTTGCGACATTAACAAAGCGCAACACGAAGGGCTTTATCAAGCTCTGGGACAAGCTGGACGTCCGCTACGACGGCTGGGCTGAAACAACCGACGATCGCCACAAGGCGTGCGTGCAGACCATCCTCACCGAACTCGAAACCAAGGGATCACTTTACAAGAAATCTTACGCCGGATTCTACTCCGTCCGTCAGGAACAATACCTCACCGACCGCGATCGGAATGAGGAAGGTGAATTCGGCCCCGAGTGGGGCGAGGTCGAGGAGCGAGAAGAAGAGAACTGGTATTTCAAACTCTCCGATCATGCCGATTGGCTCAAGTCCACCGTCGAAAACGATGACCTCAAGATCATCCCGAAATTCCGTAAAAGCGAAGTCCTCAATGCTATCGAACGCGCCGGCGAAACCGACCTTTGTATTTCCCGCCCCAAAGACCGTATGTCTTGGGGGATTCCCCTTCCCTTTGATCCCGACTTCGTGACCTACGTCTGGTTCGATGCCCTGATCAACTACATTTCCCTGGCAGGATACAAGAAGCCCAACGGAAGTGACCTACCTGATTTCGAGGAACTCTGGCCCGCCGACCTTCAAATCATCGGCAAAGATATTCTTGTTCCGGCACATGCAATTTACTGGCCATGTATGCTTCACGCCATGGGCTTCGAGGCTCAGGAGATGCCCACCCTTCTCGTGCACGGATTTTGGAACATTCGCGGGGACAAAATGTCCAAGTCCCTCGGCAACATTGTCGATCCCGACGAACTCTCGGACAAGTTCGGGACCGATGCCCTACGCTACTACCTCTGCCGTGACATCAGCTCGGGTAAAGACAGCGACTTTGACATCGAGCGCCTTGTCATGCTCTTCAATACTGAACTTGCCAACGATCTTGGCAACCTCCTCAACCGGTCGATCAACATGACCAAGGGATTCTGCAACTCCACCATCAGTGCGACCGACACTGATGACGAAGGAGACATTGCTCTCCGCGAATCGCTCGCTTCCTGCAGCGCAGCTTATAAAACGGCAATGGACAATTGCGAAGTCAGCGCAGCCCTCCAAGCGATCAACGACCACGTCACTCACTGCAACGGCTACCTCGAGCGGAACAAGCCGTGGGAAATGAAGAAGGACGAATCAAAAATGGAACGCGTCGGCGAGGTCCTCTCCCACACTGCTGAATCCTGCGCCCATCTCGCCCTGCTGCTGCGCCCCATCCTCCCGGAAGCAGCAGACAAGATTTTCAGTCAACTGAAAAAGGAGGAAGTCAAAGAGCTCACCATCGACCAACTCTCCTGGGGTCTCCTCACCGCCGGCCACCAAACCGGTAAGCCCAAGCCGGTCTTCCCCCGTATTCAGGCGGAAGAGAAGGAAGCTTAATTCATCTCTACAAAAAGCCCCGGTTGCGAATCGCAATCCGGGGCTTTGAAGTTTTTAGCTTAGCCCTATTTCTTGGGGGTTTTTTTGGCCGCTTTCTTCGGGGCCTTCTTGGCCGCTTTTTTGGCGACCTTGGTCACGGTAGTGACCTTCTTAACAGCTGCCTTTTTCGCTGCTGGGGGCTTCGGTGGCGGAGGCGTCATATCCTCATCATCTCCACCTCCGTGGCTGAGAATAAACTGAAGATCCTCCATTCCGAGATTCGAGGCAAAGCCTTCGTCTCCGAGAATATTGGTCACGAGCGCCGTCTTCTGGTGTTGCAGGATCCGAATCTTCTCCTCCACGGAATCGCGGGTCAGGAGACGATAGGCGATCACCTTGTTCTTCTGTCCAATTCGGTGCGTCCGGTCAATGGCCTGATTCTCCACGGCGGGGTTCCACCATGGATCGTAAAGGATGACATAGGACGCCGAGGTCAGGTTGAGACCAGCACCACCTGCTTTGAGCGAGAGAAGGAAGACTGATGGATCCTTGGTCGTTTGAAATTTCTCAATCTCCCCTTTCCGGTCCTTGGTCTGACCGGTGAGATAGTTGAAGGGACGACTTTCGACTTCAAGACGCGTCTTGATGATGTCGAGCATGGAAACGAACTGCGAGAAGACGAGCACCTTGTGGTTTTCTTCGCGAAGCTGGTCGAGCAAATAGAACAAGGCGTTCATCTTGGCGCTCTCCTCCTTGAGCCACTTTGGATCGATAAGACCGGGGTGACAACAGATCTGACGCAAACGCATCAGCCCTTGAAGAATCGCAAAACTGTTCTTCTTAACCGCTTCGTCCGAATCGAGTCCGAGAAGAGCCTTCTGGATACGCTTAAGTTCGGCTTTGTAGAGTTCTTCCTGAATTCCATCCATTCCAGCGAAAACCTCTTCCTCTGTTCTTGGCGGAAGATCTTTTGCCACTTGACCTTTGGTCCGGCGAAGAAGGAAAGGACGCAAACGAGCAGCGAGACGATTTTGACTGCTCGGGTCCTTCCGCTTGTCGAAGCGACGCTTAAAGTAAGCGCGCGTTCCGAGAACACCGGGCATCGCAAAGGCCATCAGCGACCACATGTCCATGAGACGGTTCTCAATCGGAGTACCAGTGAGGACCAGGCGATTTTCCGCATCCAGTTCGCGGGCACACTTCGCAGCCTTCGAATCCGGGTTCTTGATCTGCTGACCTTCATCGAGAATTACGGTTAGCCAGCGGATTTTGTTTAACTCCTCCCCGCAGACGCGGAGTTGAGCGTAGTTCAGGACGAGAATATCGAGCTCCTCGCGGACCTCCTTAAGATCGAGATCATCGCGAGTGCGAAGGACCTTCACGTTCAGTTCCGGAGCAAATTTCCCGGCCTCGGTCGCCCAGACATCGAGCACGGATTTCGGGCAAACCACGAGAGCCGGGCCAAGCCGCTTCATCTTCTCATCTGACTCGGCATTTTTACGCAACCAGAGAATGTAAGTGATACTCTGAATGGTTTTACCAAGACCCATGTCATCCGCAAGGATTCCACCGAATCCATTGGTAGAAAGATAAGCCAAAAACTGGAATCCCTCGACCTGATACGGACGCAACTTTGCATTCAATTCAGTCGGCACATCGGGCTTGATATCGATCTGAATATCGCGGGCACGATCCTTGATTCGCTTCCAAGCTTTCGGGTCAAAGACTTCGGCAGCCTTTGGATCAGCTAGTTGCATGGCGTGCATGCGGTGGGTTTCTCCGGAGAGATCAAAGGGATCAAGACCCAGTCTGGTGACCGCATCACGCTGATCGGGGTCGAGTTTAATTTCCAGTCGCATCCACGAACCGTCATCCATGCGAACATAACCACCACGAGCGGCAACCAGTTGACGAATCTGCGCTTTGGAAAGATTCACGCCTTCGACGTCGATGACAACTCGGAGATCGAACCAATCGATTTCCTGATTCACGACCTCAAAGCGAATTGCGGCGGTCACCGGATCGGCCAAAATTGTCTTGAGCTTCTGCTCGATGTCCAACTCGAGGTAATCGGGCATGGACTCAATCCATTCCGCGAATTTCTCAGGAAACTGCTTGGTGATCCGTCCTTTGAAGGCCTCCAGCTTCTCGTCATAAGTCAGGCCCATTTCCAGGAGGAGACTCGGAACAGGATACAGTTTCTCCCGAGCGAAACGCAGGAGGGCTTTCCCTTTCACCGGCTTTTGCTCGATGAGATCCCACCCGGCTTTAATCAATTTCTCTTCGCGACGTCCTTTGGATTCAAACGCCTTTACATCAACGATAAGATGTTCGGTTTCCGCAGCGGTCAGCCCCTGCTCAACCCACAATTTGAAGTGGGGGAAGAGATCCAAATCCGTCACCCGACGCTTCATCGAAGGAGGCAGACTTGATCCAATCTTGCGCAGGAATTCCACCCCTTCCAAGCTGTCGATCACCGACTTAGGGATGGAGTAGCGCGGCATGATCTCGGTGTCCTCCAACCAACGGGGAGGACCGGGGAAGACGGTTTCGTCTGACTGGTATAGTTCGGTCCGACCGGGGAGCAAACGAACGGAGTGGGACACGAAATCCCCTGACTTCGTCACCAATTGAAGAGCGAAGGAATTTGGATCCATGGCGTCATCGTCACAAATCCAACTCAGCTTTTCATCCACCACCTTGAACGGACGTTCATCGAGGTTCACGAGGTATCCAGCCAACTCCTTCTGATGGAACAGCAGGTTCATGAAGCGACAGGATTCCTCTTGCTCAAGATCAAGGTAGGTCTCACCACTCTTCTCGGAAAAGCGCAGGAAGTGTTCCCACAAAATCCGACTGGCGGCATCCATCCTCAGAGCGGCGGCATCAAAAAGTTTCAGAATGCGTTCAATCTCCCCTTTTTCGCGGAGCGAGGTCCATTCTTCCTCCCCCTCTTCCCGAGCTTCAACTCGGGCTTCGTTAATCGTCGAGAGAAGCCGGAATTCAATCTTATGAGGAATTTCCTGGGGAGGACGGTCATTGACACTTTCGATCCGATCATACCAAGCCGCCACCTCGCGCTCCTGTTCCCAGTCGTGCATCCGTCGCTGAACTCCCTCGAGATCGGTAATGCACTCCATGAAATCAGCATAAGGCAGCTTCTTCTTATAGAAGGCGTAGGCAAGGTAGTTCCAGAACTCCAAAATATCCCCCGGAGGCACAGGCCAGAGTTCGAGCGGCTCGTAACTTGCGATCTCCCAGCGGGGATTCAAGCGAACCATATCGTGATCGTGAATTTCACCCTCGATGACATACCGGCGGTAGCGCTTCTCCACTTTGGAGACAAACTCGGCCTCTTTGTCGTCCAATTCCCGATCAAGCTTCTCCTCAATCAGGTCAACAATCGGAGTATCATCAAATTCATTCGGGGATTCCGGAAGATCCTCCCCCCGATGTAAACGCTCCAGCATGGCCGCAAACATGACCGCTCCCGCTGTTTCATCGTCCTCGGTGGAACAACTACCAAACCAACGGTTTCCCTGCAGCCGCAAGGTCGTGCGATGTACGCCGGTCTTGTCTTCGACGCGCCCCTGAATAAAAAGGTGATTTCCAAAAATCTGGGTCACAGCCCCTTCTTCCTGCAGATGCTCACCGCGCTTTCGCACAGCTTCGGGGAAACTATTAAGGAAATTGAGGGTTGCCCGGTCCGGGTTCAACGCTGACATGTTACTGGCCATTTTCTCTCGATGGGGATGCAAATAGACCGACGCTTGTCTCGGATTAGGACAAAACGACGGCGAGGCGCCCATTCTAAGCCACACTTTGAGTTTCGCGCAACTAAAAGCTTACTGTTTTACAAAGGAGACAGTTCAGATAGCTGAAAGATTCCCGTGCTCCGGCTTGTTCTTAAAACTTACACTCTTCTGATCACTCATGAAAGTCACCCCACGCGGACTCCTTCTGATCGGTCTCTGGCTTCTAGCGCTGGGAATCGGAATTATCATTGGGAGGCAACAATCTCCTTCTTCCCTTGAAATCTCAGTCTCGGAGGACGCTTTGGCCACTTCTGGCGCAAGATCAGATAACCGCAGTGCTTCACCATCTCTCTCCAATCAGAGCCCCGACCTCTCGCGCAAACGCTCTGTTTCCACCCCTGAACAACACGACCGAATCGAAGCTGCGCGCTTCCAGATGGCGAAAATTCTCAATACCAGCAATCGTATTGAGCGCACCCGGCAACTCATTCAACTCATCGATCAACTCGACCCCTCTGAATATGAAGGTGTCGTCTCGGGATTCCGGGAATCAGGGTGGGTCGACTACAATCGCAGCGAGTATGTCATGCTCATCTCAGCCTGGATGAGTCAGGATCCCCACTCTGCGATCGACTATTTCGAACAAAGCGAACCCGATGGTTGGAGCCGTAAAACCGCAATCGCCGCCTGGGCCGCCGAGGATCCGGAAGCGGCCGCAGGTGCCATTGACGGACTGAAAGATGAAGGCGACGTCAATGATTGGATCGTTGGCTTGGCCCAGGGTATGGCCCGAAATGATCCCGCGGGAGCTTTGCAGACCTTGCAAAGACTTCCCGCCAATGAAACCCGCAAACAAGCTATCCGCACTATCCTCCCGGAAGTCGTATCCCGAGGGACCGATTTCGCCGGCAAATGGGTTGAGATGATCGAAGAACCCGAACTCCAGCGGGAAGCTGCCACCCGTCTGGCCCGCCCGCTGGCGGACCGCGACCCGGTCGCAGCCGCCGAGTGGATCCGGGAAATAAATACCGTAGGCGCCCGGCGGGACGCCTCGGAGGTCGTTGCCGACATCTACGCCGCCAACGATATTGAGGGAGCCAGGCTATGGACCGAAAGTCTGCCACCGGATACCATGACGGAAGCAGCGGAGGGAGTGGCCAAACATCTCGCCCGCCAAGACCCGGCCGAAGCCGCACAATGGCTGCAGAATTTGGGAAATAATCCCGACCTCGATGGCGCGCGCATCCTATTCCTTCGCGAAGCAGGCAGTCAGGATCCGCAAATCGCACTCGATAGTGTTCCTACCCTCTCAAAAAGCTCCGACCAGGAACGTTACTACCGTGACATTTTGAAGACCTGGTCCAAGACTGACAAACAAGCGGCCATCGCCTGGGCCGTCGATAACGCCGCAACCCTACCCCCAAAAGTCGTCAAATCAATCGTGCCGAAGGACCAACGTCCTGAGTGATCAACTAAGGTGGTATTCCTCGAGCAAATCGAGATACTCCTCCCACTCGGGAGAATCCTCTTTTGAGATCTCTTTGAGTTCCGCCAATCGGGATTCGATCAATTGATCTCCAGACTTTTCTTCGATGAGCAAAGTGACAAGAGACTGCAGGGCCAAGATCCGTGTCGTTTCGTCAGACTCACCATCCAACACCTCCTCGTAAAGATTGATCGCCTCCTTGGGAT
>JAKMEV010000259.1:0-13930 GCA_022425785.1 Akkermansiaceae bacterium
GTATTGTTGCTGCCACTCTGTGAGATATTCTCCCGAGGAGGACTGGATTCATCTGCTTCCGATCTTGTCGAAAGGATCTTGTGAACGGCTAACCCCAGGTGTTTTCGAAAATCCTTTTCGAATTGCCTCCGGCTGCTGAAAGTCGATGCCAGCCCAGTTCTGAAAACTCTCTGTCTAAACTCTTCCAGTCTCGAAACCTCATTCACATCGATTCTTTGGTTCGGAGCTTCTAATTCTGAGAAATATACCATCGTCCGAATGTCTCGATGGATCGCTCTATCTATCTCTTCGGCAGTTCCAGATTCCGCTAAGCCTGTCGGAGTTCCCAGACGTGACCAGAATATTCCAATCACCAGGTCCGATTCATCGATGAGCTGCCGATCAATCACCCGTTGTCCACGGTCAGCCATGTCGGGCGCAGAATTTGTCTTCCAATGGCGAGCAATTAACCCGAGACCGGTGGCTTCCCAGTTGGTCTGGTTCCACTCGTCTATGACTTCCTGCGCTATCTGAATCTCTTTCGAGACGTCGCCTGGACCACAAAGGGCGACCTTTAAAGTTGTGCTTTCGTTTTTCATCACGCTGCAAGTGTATCATACCCGGTCACTCTTCTGGCGGCTCCTGACTTTCTATCCCTCCGTCATCCGCAACCTTATTACTACTAGAGACTTCAGTTCCACCTTTCCGCTTTGCGAAGGGCATCATACATAGACGGAGCACGATCCACCACACGTTCTTGGCAGCCGGACTATAGCACTCAGCATTCGAGGTGAATCCGTGCGATATTTTGTTCCTGACCTCGGCTCCTGTCTTTTCGATGAGGAGGCCTCGTAGCTCGAACCAACAAGACTCCCCAAAAATCTCCTTCATCTCGGGCAAGTCAAAGAGCGGCCCAAGAAGTTTGACCGGTTGCGTTCTGTCGTCCTTATAGTTGGTCACATCTACACCATGGTTGGTGAGAACATAGCGAATCGAGTTTTCGATCTGAGGAACCAGAAGTGAAGAGGCTACTAAAAAATCCCCGTGAAACCCGGCATGGATACCCCGGAGAAAAATCTCTTCATGACCAGGAGGCACGAAGGGATTTTCTGACACTAAGAAGACGAAGTCAGCTTTGTGGAGACGATGTTGCTCAGTGATCTTCTGCCGAGCTGGATCGATGAAGCTACTGGCTCGCCAATTCCAGATCACGCGGTTAAGGTGGGCGAACATTTGGCTTTCCAGAGATTCCTCGCGGTCTACTCCTTCCAAGCCGACTAATCCCTTCTGATTGTGAATAACTCGGGCGTCGGCTGAGTAAAAGCTCCCGTCAAATAATTGGGCAATACTCTGATTCGCTTCTGCTTCAGTCTGCTCTCTGAGATCCTCTAAACTCACAAGCGATTGCCCGAAGCTTAGCTTGAGTAGAGCTTCATCAAGCAGGAGAGAGTCGAACGCGTCGCGCATTGCCAGAACTTCCGCTCTGATGTCGGTGGAGAACTCTACAGTTTTCATTTCAGCCATCGCCTTCGGTTGGATGGCGCGAAGCTCCTTCTGAATCTCTTTGATCTTGGCCGACTCCTCCCCAGCCTGCCGCAGTGCAATGATTGCGTCTTCCATCACTTTTGACGCACCGAGATAGTCACCGGGCACTGAGCGCTTCCTCGCTTCTTCGACGAGTGTCTGTGCGGACCTTATCTGAATGGCTTTACTAGCTTCAGGGTCTTTTGCGGAGTGCCATAGCTTCACGGCCGACTTCCAGATTCTTCGAGCCGTGTAAAAGTCGCCAGATTCTAGGCAGGCTTGCCCGTGAGCTTCGGCAAGATTTGCAAATTTAGCATCATCGTCGCTTCCGCAGTCCCAGATAATCTTGAGTAGCCAAGCAATGCGAGAATACTCCTCTTTGTGCTGCCTCGTTTCATCTTCGAGAGCCCTAATCAATGCAGCTCGTGCATCTTTCGCAGGCTGATTGTTGAAGCCTAAGAAGTTCGCGAGCTGACAAGCCCGATGGAATTCCAACGTCCCATAATACCAATCGTCTGTGCAATCTAGTCGTTCTGCGCTCTCGATATAGGCAGGGACCGCATCGCGACAGCTAGTGTGATCTTTTGTTGAAAGCCAATGTAGATCTAAAATCCTCGCCTTTAGGGAAGGATCCTTGGTCTGCCCGGCCATTTCCTTCATTCTTACCAACCAATCTTCAGGTATGTGCTCGACCGACACCCCTGATAGTTCACCTGTCGACCGGACTTTCTCATAGGGTTCCGCCTTGTTCCAGAATTGTGGCTGAAAAGAACAGAGAGTAGCTAACATTCTAAATGCGCTGGCTTTCTCAATTTCCCCCTCGGCTTCGGCTTGTGATGCCGCATTGTCGTAGTCGTTCCGATAGTAGATACAAAGGCCCTTCGAAGAAGCTTGGATGGGCTCCTCCAAATCAAATAACGTAGTAATCTCGGGAGTCAAATCTGCTATTGTCGCCGTGGGGTTTCCTGACGTCCCCTCCGCTTCGGTAGGTGTTTCATTCACATATTAAAGAATGCCATCTCAATTAGGTTTTTCAATTTTATACGATATCTGTAAATCAGTGAGTTTCAGCCCTTCTGAAAGTTTGCTGATCGAACTTCTCTTCAGGCGGAGGGCATTGAGGATGACTGAGAGCGAACTCACGCTCATCGCGGCTCCGGCGATCATGGGGCTGAGAAGCGTGCCCGTGAGGGGGTAAAGGAGTCCGGCTGCAATGGGGATTCCTAAGGCGTTGTATGCGAAGGCGAAGAAGAGGTTCTGACGGATGTTCTTCATGACGGCCCGGCTGAGGCTGATGGCTTTGGCGATGCCCTGGAGGTCGCCTTTTACGAGGGTGATGGCGGCGCTTTCAATGGCGACGTCGGTGCCGGTTCCCATTGCGACTCCCACCTGGGCTTCGGCAAGAGCTGGCGCGTCGTTGATTCCGTCTCCGGCCATTGCGACGACGGCTCCTTGGGCTTTGAGATCCTGGACGATCTGGATCTTATCGGCTGGGCTGAGGCCGGCGTGGACTTCGTCGATTCCGAGGGTTTTCCCAACCGCTTCGGCGGTGTGGATGTTGTCTCCGGTTGCCATGATGACCCGGATTCCGAGACCGTGGAGAGTCTTGATGGCTTCCGTGCTGGATTCTTTAATTGGGTCTGAAATGCCGATGATTCCGACCGCTTGATCGTTACTGGAAACCCAGACCACGGTTTGGGCTTCGGACTGGAGGCGGGCGGCTTCGGTTTCAAGGGAGTCGGGGAATTTAACGCCTTCGTCTTCTAAAAATCCTTTTTTGCCCACTCGGATGAGGTGGTCGTTGATTGTTCCGCTCACTCCCCCGCCGGTGATTGATTGGAAATCTTTCGCTTCGGGAATTACCAAGCCGGAATCTTTGGCGGCATCGAAAATGGCGCGGGCTAAGGGGTGCTCGGAGCTTTCCTCCAAGGCGGCAGCTTGCGCGAGGATGTCATCAATCTCGAAACCATCCACCGCGAGCTTGCTGGTGAGACTGGGCTTCCCTGCAGTGAGGGTGCCGGTCTTGTCGGTGAGCAAGGTATCGACCTTTTCGGCTGTCTCGATTGCTTCGGCATTTTTGATGAGAATCCCGGCTTCGGCAGCACGTCCAACGCCGACCATGATGGACATGGGGGTGGCAAGTCCAAGGGCGCACGGACAGGCGATGATGAGGACGGCGACGGCATTGACCAGGCCATAGGCCATGGCTGGAGCCGGTCCCCAAATCGACCAGATGACAAATGTCAGAACGGCGATGGCGAGGACCGCAGGCACGAAGTATCCCGCAATTTTATCGGCCATTTTTTGGATGGGGGCGCGACTCCGTTGCGCTTCCGAGACCATGTGGACAATCTGCGAAAGCAGGGTTTCGCCGCCCACCTTCTCGGCTTTCATTATAAAGGAGCCGGTCTGATTGACGGTGGCTCCGATCACGGCATCGCCCTCGCCTTTGCCAATAGGAACTGGTTCGCCGGTGATCATGGATTCATCGACGTTGCTCTTTCCCTCGGTGATGACGCCATCAATGGGAACTTTTTCACCGGGGCGGACTCGCAGTAAATCTCCGACATCGAGTTGATCGATAGGCACCTCTTCCTCTTCGCCATCGCGCAAACGATGAGCGGTCTTGGCGGCAAGATTCATCAGGGTCTGAATCGCTTGTCCGGTCTGACTCCGGGCACGAGCTTCCAGGAGTTGCCCCAAAAGAACGAGGACGGTGATGACAGCAGCGGCCTCGAAGTAGAGGCCGACTTCGCCGCCTTTTCGGAAAGAAGCTGGGAAAAGTTCCGGGAAGAAAACGGCAGCGGTGCTGAAGAGATAGGCTGCTCCGACTCCAATCATGATCAGAGTGAACATATTCGGGCTTCGGTTCACGATGGACCGCCAGCCTTTGATAAAAAAGATGCCGCCCGCCCACAACACGACCGGGGTCGTCAGAATCAGTTCAATCCATTTTGAGACTGACTTGGAAATGATCTCGGACAGTCCGAGGGCCGGGATCATGCCACCCATCGCCAGGAGAAAGACAGGAATGGTGAGGATCAATCCGATCCAGAATTTCCGGGAAAGACTCTGAATTTCCTCCTGTGCGTGGGCGTCATCTACGGTGGCGTCCATCGGCTCCAGAGGCATTCCGCACTTGGGGCAGTCGCCCGGAGCGTCTTCGATGACCTCGGGATGCATCGGGCAGGTGTATTGCGTAACACCGGGAACACGGGGAACCTGCTCCAAGGCCATGCCGCATTTCGGGCAATCGCCCGGCTTGTCCGAGATGATTTCCGGGTCCATGGGGCAAGTCCACTGGCCTGGATTCGCTGCGATTTTCTGAGGATCTACAACATGACCATCGCCATGACAGCAGGAGTGCTTTTCGTCTTTGTGTCCCATTGTATTAGAATTTGATGGTGAGGCCTCCAGCTAAGAAAAAATAGCTGGTGTCATAAGGGGGGGAAGGAGCGAGATCAAGTCCGCTCCCTTCCTATTTTCCACTACAGATTTGCGAGATACTTCTTCGGGTTGGCCTTGAATTTCGCGATACAGGGCGGACAGCAGAATTTCACTTCCTGGCCGTTGTGAACGATGGAGACCGGGTCGCCCATTGAGCCGAGCTTTTTGCCGGTGACCGAGCATTTATCGCTTTTGTAGGGTTTCACGGTTGAATTCGTCATACCGGACACGTCTTGCCCAGCCTCAGGGTCGGTGGACGATGTTGAGCAGGATACGAGGAGGAAGGTCACAGCGGAGGCTGTCGCTATCATGGTGGCGATTTTGTTGATCATATCTGAGTTGGTTGGTGTTATCTTGAGGTTGATTGTGATTCCCCACGACTGTCATTCTATCGGGCGACAGTCGGGGATTGTATTTCGAAAAGAATCAGAAGCTGTAGCTCAATCCGAAGCTCCAGAGTGGGCCGACGGTGAGTGCAGTCTCATTGACATCTCGATAGACTGGAACAGCCACGGAGAACGAGGCGTTCATCTCTTCATTGATCGCGTAGATGAGCGAAGGTGTGATTGAAAGCGTGGTCGAACCAGTGTCGGCGATGTCGATGCCAAGGAACTCATCTCGTCCTCCATGAAACAGATCCAAGGACAGCTTTGCGCTAAGGTTTTCACTCAGGCTCCGGCTCACTCCTGTGCTGAAAAACAAGGTCTCGGCAGGCCGAAAATCCTTCGAGCTTTCATAGAGCGGCAATGTCAAATTCAGGCTGGAGAAGTAAGACCAATCATCAATCTTACCTGAATAGCGTGTCCCAAGTGTCAGCTGAGTCGTCCCAGTGCCCAGTTGAAATACACTCGGGTTCACTCCCCCCACACGGGGATTATCTCGAGCTTCTCCGGTGGGAAGTATGAACCCGAAGTTGAAACTCAATCCACTGAGAGCGGAATCATCGTTGGACCATGGTGACAAGATCGCGGTCAGGCTCATATCACCCAGTCCACTGATGTTGACATCGCTTTGTCCGTCCTCTCTCCGTGTCCCATCGGTGAAAGGAACGCGGACATTGAAAATCCAGTTCTCATCCAATCGATAGGAACCACTCAGCGAGAACTGGTGAAACTCAGTTGAAATATCGTTGGGATTTCCGACTCTATTCGAGCCATCAAAGATCTCATCATTGAGACGATAACGGTAGTCGAACGCGAGACTGAACGCGGATCCATCAGCAACAGAATCACCGCCAACTGGCGGCGCAGTGAGTTTTCATCCGTCTCATCCAAATGAGGAGAGAGGAAGAAGCGCGACAATGGCAGCGGTCGTTTTTATCAGGTTCATATTATTGGATTTCATATTTTTTTTGGAGCGCGAAGTTCTTTGGTAAGGCAATACAGGACGGGCACGACGAACATGGTGAGGAGTTCGATAAGCATGCCGCCGAAGATAGGAATGGCCATAGGGACCATGAGATCGGAGCCGCGGCCAGTGCTGGTGAGGACCGGCAGGAGCGCAAGAAGCGTGGTAGCGGTGGTCATGAGACAGGGGCGAACGCGACGCATCCCAGCTTCAAGGGCTGCCTGACGCATTTCGGAAATTGTCGTTGGCTTCAGTTCATCGAATTTTTGGCGGAGGTAGGTCGAGATGACCACTCCGTCGTCGGTGGCGATGCCAAAGAGGGCGAGAAAGCCGACCCAGACGGCGACCGAGATATTGACAGGGCCGACATTGAAAAGGTGGGCAACGTTGTGGCCGAAGACTTCGAAGTTGAGGAAGCCGGGTTGGCCGTAGAGCCAAAGCATGAGAAATCCCCCGGCCCAGGCGACAGCCACGCCAGAGAAAACGATGGCTGTGGAGGCGACGGATTTGTTGTCCAGGTAGAGGATCATAAAGATGATGCCGAGACAGAGTGGCACCGCAAACATGAGGGTTTTATTGGACTCCAAAGCAGACTGATAGTTGCCCGCAAACTCGTAGCGAACACCGGCAGGACGCTTCAACTCCCCCGTCGACTCCATCTTCTTGAGGTAGGCCTGAGCGGCCTCCACAACATCGACTTCGGCATTGCCAGCTTCAGCTCCGAAGGTGACATAGCCGGTAAGGAAAGTATCTTCAGCTTTGATGTTTTGAGGCCCACGAACGTAGCGAATGGAGGCGAGCTGGGAGAGCGGAATTTGCGCACCTCCTTTCGCTTTAATCAGAATCCTATTCAAATCTTCAATAGCATCACGATTCTCCCGCATGTAGCGAACTTGGACCATGTAGCGCTCCCGCCCCTCCACCGTGGTGGAGACCATACGTCCGCCTATTGCGGTTTGAATGGCATCATGGACATCAACGATATTCAGGCCGTAGCGCGATGCCTCATCGCGATCAGGAATGATCTCTAAATATGGCTTTCCGACTATCCGATCAGCATTCACTGTTGCAGTGTTGAGACCTTTGATCATCCCGCTACGAAGGTGGCGCTCGATCTCGATTCCAAAGTCCTCAATGGTGCGGAGGTCGGGACCTTTGATTTTCAACCCCATGGGCGCACGCATCCCGGTTCTCAACATCACGAGACGGGTTTCGATCGGTTGAAGCTTCGGTGCACCGGTTACTCCGGGGAGTTGGGTCACACGACTGATTTCAGCCCAGATATCGTCGGGAGATTTGATATGCGGCCTCCATTGACGAAAAGGTTTTCCGTTATCGTCAGGAACCAGAGCCTCATTTTCGTATACAAAGTCACCTTTGTCGTCGGTCTTGAAACGAAGAATTTCGCCTTTCTCACTACTTTTGAACTCTGAGACGTAGTTAATGACGGTCTCAACCATCGAAAGCGGTGCCGGATCGAGAGGAGTCTCGGCACGACCGATCTTCCCAACCACTCGCTCAACTTCTGGAATCGAGGCGATGGCAGCATCGAGTTGCCTGAGAGATTCCTGAGCTTCCTCGATAGAAGCATGGGGAGCCACGGTAGGCATGAAGAGAAATGTTCCTTCATCGAGAGCTGGTCGAAATTCCTCACCGAGCCCCGGAAACTTCTTTGAAGCATCCTTATAGAGAGCGGACTGCTTGGCTGATTCCGGAAGGAAAGAAAAGACCTTGGGGAAGCCAAGCCAAATGCTGAAAGCCATCGCGAGCAATAACACCGGCGCGGAGAGAAAGAGTGCCTTGTGGTTGAGGCACCATTTTAAAATTCCTCCGTAGAGCTTTTCGAAGCCCTTGAAGAAAATCAGGAGTCCACCAATCACAAGGCAAACGAAAAGAATATTGACCCCTGTCGTGCGGTCGAGACCGAGCGGCATCCAGTCTTTTGCGAGAAGCCAGGTGACGAAAAAGGCCACTGCGATGTTAAACCCGATGAATGTGAATTTGAGAGATTTTGACTTTCTCAGAGCAGCAAACTTGCGGAAGAGCGGGAAACGGTATCCGAAAAGGATGTGGGCCACCGGAGGAATGATAGTGAGTGCCACTACAATGGAAGCTATGAGCGCAAAGGACTTGGTGAACGCCAAGGGTTTGAACAAACGCCCCGCCTCCCCTGTCATCGTGAAGACCGGGAGGAAGCTCACTACCGTGGTCGCTACCGAAGTTGTCACGGCCCCGGCGACTTCAGTGACCCCTCGATAAATGACGGCAGCTTTCAATTCCTCGGGATCTGCTTCATCGAGGTGCTTCAGAATATTTTCGGTAAGAACAATGCCGACATCGACAACGGTGCCAATCGCAATGGCGATACCAGAAAGGGCGACGATATTGGCATCGACTCCCCAAATCTTCATCGAGATGAAGGTAATGAGAACCGCAAGTGGGAGCATCATCGCGATGAGAATACTGCTCCTAAAATGGAGCAACATGATCACAACCACGATAATGGTAACGAGAACCTGCTGATAAAGAGCATCGTCAAGAGTGTTGAGCGTTTCACCGATGAGCTCTGAGCGGTCGTAAAATGGAACCACGGTCACCTTCGAGGTTGTAAACCACGCAGGCCAAGATCCTGGATCGAGTTGGCCAAAGTGAGCCATCCAAGCGTCTTCATTGAGAGAAATACCATCTGTAAAAGGAGTGCCAATCCCCTTCTGATCTGCGAAGGCAGCCGCTTCTTCAAAGCTTATTTTTGTCCAATCAATGACAGGACGGATCGGCAGGGCTTCCGTGAGTTCCTCAACCTTCTTCTTCGTTGCTTTGATCGCAGACAGCGGGTTCGTTCCATAACGAGCAACAACAACTCCGCCCACAGCGTCGGCACCATTCACGTCAAGCATCCCGCGCCGGATTGCTGGTCCAAGTTGCACCGTTGCAATATCAGCGACAGTGATGGGGCTATTGTCACGAACAGCCACCACTGCTTTCTCAATATCCTCTACCTTCTCAATGTAACCGGTGCCACGGAGGAAATACTCGACACCATTGACCGCAAGATTCCGCGCGCCGATTTCTTGATTGGATTTCCGAACAGCATCTGCGACTTGAGCCAAAGAAATATCATGAGCTCGAAGAGCATCTGGATCAATATCGACTTGGTATTGCCGTTGGAAGCCTCCAACAGAAGCAACTTCGGCAACCCCGTTAGCCGCCAATAGCGCATAGCGAACCTGCCAATCTTGAATCGATCGAAGTTCGTCAAGATCCCAACCTCCGGCGGGATTACCCCGCGGATCACGACCTTCAAGAACATACCAAAAGACCTGCCCAAGCCCGGTGGCATCGGGTCCCAGTGTTGGCGTGACATTCCCAGGAAGAAGGTTTGCCGGAAGAGAGTTCAGCTTCTCCAAAACCCTGCTTCGACTCCAATAGAAATCAATTTCCTCCTCGAAAATCAGATAAACGTAGGAATAACCGAACATGGAGAATGAGCGCACTTCCTTGACCCCCGGCACGCCCAAGAGAGCAACCGTTAGTGGATAGGTAATCTGATCCTCCACGTCTTGTGGTGATCGGCCATTCCACTCGGTGAAGATAATCTGCTGATTATCTCCAAGGTCAGGGATTGCATCGACTGCGACAGGATCACGCGGGTAGTCTCCGGTATCCCAGTCAAAAGGGGCAACCTTTACTCCCCAGCCGATGAAGAAGGTGAGAAGGAGAAAAACAACCAGCTTTTGGTGCAGGCAAAAATGGATGAGAGCTTTCACGTGAGTTTTCGTTGTTGAGTTCTACTTTCCGTGATTGTGCTTCTCCATTCCCTCCATCTTTTTCATGGGGGGCTTCTCTCCCAGCGAGAGAGTGGAGGTTACTGAACCGCAGTTCAGCATGGCGTCACCAAAGTATGGGTTGAGGACTTCAGGAGCGTTGGAAATCCAATCCCCTCCCTTCCCATCCGCAACCATGGGACAATGAACAACATAGGCACTGCCGACTTGATCCAGTCCGTAAGAACGAACAAGCGAGATAAGCCGGTTACTGATGTTCTGAAAGACTACCCGCTGCTTCGAGATGTCGCCTTCTCCTGCAAGCGCATTGGCATTTTCTTGCAGGTATTTGGCATCCTCTGTCAGTGGAATCTTACCACTGGCCTTGGAAAAATCACGCGCAGCGGCTTGAGCCTTTTCGGGAGCATCGTCGGCGAGCGCCTTGGAGAGCGGCAAGTAGGTTTTGATAATCTCTTCGAGAGCCCCGGCAATCACCGGATCAACCTTGGGAGGTGCTTCCGTGCGGGTGGGCAGGCCAAGATAGCGGCCGGCCTCTTCGGCAGACCGGGTTGCAATCCGCGCCGATTGCTGGACGTTCTTGGGAAGTTGACGACCAGCAATCTTCAATCCATTCATGAGCCTGTTGGAAAATTCACCCCATAGCTTCAGAGTATCGGGTTGGAATGTTGACTGATCCACAGCCTCAATCGCACGCTCCATTCCGGCAATCGCTTCTTTGGCAGCCATAGGTTCACTGGCATTTTGAAGGCGGGCCAGAGAGCGGAGAAAAGGTGCCCATTGCCCGGCAAGATCTTCGGGAGCTGAATTTGCCGGAGCTTCCACCAATCCAGCGTTTGGATTCATCATGGAAGGTTTGGCCTTGATCTGGAGCTCGGAGTCCAGCTTGAAAGCGCCTTGGGAAACAACCAATTCACCCTCGCTTAGTCCTTTCACGACAATGAATTGTTTCCCAACCTTTGGACCAAGAACGATTTCGCGCCCTTCAAAGGTTGGGTCTACTTTTTCAGGAACACGGACATAAACGACCGCTCGCTCGCCGGTTTGAAGAACCGCTGATGCAGGAACGAGTAAAGGGAGATCACTCTCCTCGTCAGTGGTCGCAATAAAGCCCAACTCACTAGCTGGAACCAAGGGCATGTCGCAAATATCACAGGTCCCGGGTCCGTCTTTCACAATCTCGGGGTGCATCGGACTAATCCACTTTCCAGCCATGGATGGATCCACAACTTGACCTCCACTGGTCATGCGGGACTCGACATGAGCTCGGGCAAACATACTCGGCTTGAGCTTCTGACCAGGATTATCCAGATTCACACGCACTTGAGTCACCCTCGTGGTCGGGTTGATATCAGGGTCAATGAAGGCAACTCGTCCGAGAAATTCCTCCCCTGGAAAAGCCTCGATGCTGAATGCCACATCCTGGGCGTATCGAATCCATGGAAGATCACTTTCATAAGCTTCCAAAATCAGCCATACTTTGGAGAGATCGGCGACCTTGAAGAGAGAATCACCCGTCTTGACATAGGAGCCGAGATCAACCGATTTCTCAACAACGATACCATCCTGAGGAGAGCGGATGGTGATGCGATCGCTGGGATTCTTCTGCATTGCGATTTCATCAATCTGTTCCTCTGAGAGCTGAAGAAGCCGAAGCTTCTCACGAGCGGCATTGAGCAGACGCCGGCGGGTTTGCATGACTGAATCGGAAGGCTTACCAGAAAGAGTCTTTATGGCTTTGGTCGCTTCAATTACCTCTCGCTGGGCAACATAAATTTCGGGCGAATAGATTTCAGCGAGGTGATCTCCCTTGCGAACCATCGCACCAGTGAAATCGACAAAGAGCCTGTCTATGCGTCCCCCAATTCGTGATGTGCTGGCCGAAACGCGACGTTCGTCGTATGCAATCCGACCAAAGAGAGAGACATCGGCAACAGCAGCAGAGCGAATGACCGGCGACACCTGCAAATTAAGCAATGCAGCGGCCTCAGAGCTGACCGTGACTTCGCGGATTCCCCCTTCTCCAGAGTCCTGAAGAGGAATTAGATCCATTTCGCAGATCGGGCAAAGCCCGGGATTAGGCTGGCGAATCTGTGGGTGCATAGAGCACGTCCAAGTTTCATCCGATTCTCCAGCTGACACCGATTGTTTTGGTTTTTCGGCAGGAAGACCAAACCACCATCCCATCGCGAAGAGACTGAGAGGCAAAAGAATGGTGAGGATCTTACGGGGCTGATGAAAGATGGTTTTGAGAGCCTTTGGGATTTTCATTTTCATGGCTTTAGATGGTATTATTTGAGTCCTGCGGCGGCTTTGAGAGTGGCCACGGCTTTGCCAAGTTGTGCACGATTTCGAGCAAACTGGAGTTGGTAGGTCAGCAGCTGGCGCCAGGTGTCGATCACATTAATAAAGGTATCCTTTCCTGCTGCGTATGAAGTCAGGGTGACCTCATAGGCTTGCTGGGCGTCAGGGAGGAGACGCGTCCTAAAAAGATCTGAAACCTCACGAGCAGTTTTGGCGCGGAAATAGGCATCCTGAACCCGGAAGCGAAGATCGGAACGGGTGGATCCGAGAAGAGCCTGGGTCTCTGCTATTCCAGCATTGGCCTCGCGAATCATGGCTCGGCGAGGCTCCTGCCAAAGCGGTATATTAAATCCCAATGTCCCGAAAATCTGATCATCGCCATTGGCTGACGGCGCAAGCCCGTTTGAGGCCACGGCTGCACCTTGAACACCAATGGTAAAATCGGGATATTTTTCGAGCTTGGCTCTAATGAGTCGATGTTTGAACGCTTCGATTCTATTAGCAGCAGACACGACTTCGGGATGTCGGGTTTCGGCACCAACAAGAAGTGATTTTAGGTTCTGAGGAGGATCCACCTCACGATCTGCAGCTATTGGAAGTGGTGCTCCCGCAGGACGATTGAGAAGCGAATTTAAACGCGCTTTAGCAACCTTTTCGACACTTCTGGCTTCTGCAAGATCTCGATCAATTTTCGTGATTTCATTGGCGACACGAAGCTGATCGGCCTGCCCACCCTGACTCGCGGCAACCTGAGCATCCACGGATTCCTCAACCACACGCAGAAGCTGCTGACTCTCCTTGCTAATCCGAATAGTGATTCCCGCGAGGTAGTAGTCCCACCAGGCACTACGAACTTGTTCAGTCAGTTTCAATTCATACGCTGCAACATCAGCCCGGACGGCAAGCACCTCTCGTCTAGCAGCAAGACCTTCTTCGCGTCTCTTACCCAGAAAAGGAATTTTCTGACTCACGCCAACGACCGCATCAACACGACCAGCCGCCGTTTCAGGGAGGTTTCCAAGAGCTAAATTTGCCATCGGATCGGGGAGAGACTCGACTTGGGGAATCTTTGCCTCCATTCGCTCCACCCGATGCCTCATAGCTTTGAGTCGTGGATTATGTCGAGAGGCCAGATCGGCTAGAGTTTCCGGACCTGCCTGAGAAGGAATGTGATAATTCTCAGCTTGTGACTTGGAAAAGGCAGCTTCATCCACCTTGACCAGCGGTATATCGCCTCCGGCGCTTGAGGTGTTAGAACAGGATGAAATGAGGACCATTGCCCCCAAACTGAGAATGAAAATTTTCATGGTTAAAGTGAGAGAGGAAGACTCGCCTTCCTCTCCCTAGATTGAGTTGACTGACTACTTTTTTAGCTTTGCCAAATACTTGGCGGGGTCTTTCTTGAACTTGGGAAGGCAGGAATCGCAGCAAAAGCGGACCTCGGTTCCTTCGTGCGTGACCACGAAAGGTTCGCCCATGGAACCCAGTTTTCCCCCGGACACGACACAGGTTTCAAGTGGATAGCCTGACTCAGCCGGGGGGCTGTC
>JAKMEV010000269.1:0-9738 GCA_022425785.1 Akkermansiaceae bacterium
CGATAGAGCGTCGAGCTGTTGGAGGCCACTTCGTAGTGATAAATCGTTCCGGGCGTAGTGAACGAGGTGAAGCCGTAGTAAAACTCCTTGTCTTCGGGTTTGCCGCCAATGCTGAAGGCGGTTCCGAGTCCGGGGAGTTCGAGCGCGGGGAGAGGGGAACCGTCGACTTTAAAACGACGAACCTGGGAGTGGGCGTCCTTCATGTATTCCGCGATGAGAATGCCACCGACATGAGACACTCCATCGAGGGTTTCGGCGGTTTGAGGAATGATTGTTTTCCAGTTGGAGGGTTCGGGCTTGGCGAGATCGACAGAGACGAGTTTTTGCCTCGGGGCATCGCGGTCGGTTTGGATGAGAAATTTGGAGTCGATGTTTCCGGAGAGACTGTAAGAGGCGTCGAATTTGTTGAAGAGCTCGATGACTTTGGAGTCGGGCTTGGAGAGGTCCTTGTAGAAAAGGCCGTTCTTGGTATCGGTACCTTGAGAGATGTGGATGATGAGGAAGCGTTTATCATTGGTCAGCCCCGTGTAGAGGCCCCACTTTGGATGATCCGGACGTTCGTAAACGAGGGTGTCCTCGGACTGCGCGGTGCCGAGCTTGTGGTAGTAGATTTTCTTGTCGGTGTTGGCAGCCATCATCTCCTCGCCTTTTTTGGGAGTGGGGAAGCGACCGTAGTAGAAACCCTTGTTGTCGCCTGACCAAGTGGCGTCGGAGAATTTCGACCACTTGAGGTGATCGCTCAGATCCTTGCCGGTTTCGATGTCGCGGACCTTCCATTCGACCCAATCGGAGCCAGAGGCGGAGAGGCTGTAGGCCATGTATTTTCCGTTGTGGGAGATGGAGATGTCCTTGAGCGCGACCGTGCCGTCTCCCGAGAGCTTGTTAGGGTCGAAGAGAACCTTGGGTTTCTTCTTGAGATCCTTGGTGGTGTAAAAAACCGATTGGTCCTGCAGGCCGTTGTTTCGATGGAAAAAGTAACGTCCGCCTTTTTTTGAGGGGGCGCTGATGCGTTCGACGTTCCAAATGTCGGTGAGATGTCTCTCGAGCTTGTCGCGACCGGGGATTTTATTGAGGTATCCTTCAGTGACGGTATTTTGGGCTTTGACCCACTCCGCGGTTTGTTTCGAATTGAGATCTTCAAGCCAACGGTAGTCGTCGGAGACGTCGATGCCGTGGATTTTCTCGGAAAGCGGCTTTGGATGGGAGTCAGGATAGGTCAGCTTTTCTGCTGAAAGGTTTGCGGTAAGCATGGCAAAAAGGCAGGCGCGTTTCATGCCGCCAAACTAAAGGGCCTTTCCTGAGATGCAAGCTAGGGAAGAAGAGTTTGAGGTGAAAAAGTGCTGGCATAAGAGATTCCAAATTTTCACAGTAACAGGATGAAAAAAGAAGATCGGAATCTGGGTGGGTTTGGTCGCATGATGGTATCTGCTGGTTTATTTGCCATGGGATACGCGCAGGAGCTTGCGCCGGATGATCCTGCGATCGCTTCGAAGCTTGGAGTATGGTTTCAGGACGCTGAGAACCTTTTCGATTCGGATGCCGGAATCTGGAGTGATTCGAGTGGCAACGGGAACGATGCGAGTCCGGTTGGGATAGTCAATGTCGGAGGTCCTGTCACCTTCCTCGGTCCGACCTTATCCACTGTTTCCGGTGGAAGCTTTTCCGACACCGACCTCCCTTCAGTTCGTTTTTCCGCGGGTGTTGAAGATCTCCTCCAGATTGAAGATATTAACGGCGGGGCCGGTCTGTCGAACCTGACAATTTTCGTTGTTTACAATGTCGAGCAAGCCGGGGGGGACGCAAGTTTGTGTCGCCCGGTTGGGATTGGTTCGGTCGCTGCAATCCAGCAAAATCTGGGGGACAACTATAACCTCGGGAGTGACCCGTCGATTCGCAAGGACAATGGCTTTGTGGGTGCGGGTGCTTATTCCGAGGTCTTTCCGCTTCAGACCACGTTCATTCGTTCCTCCCGGATGACTCCTGCAGCCATTCATGAATGGTTCAATAGCGATGGGACTCTGGGTCAGGTGCTTATGACAGCCGGAAGCTCTTACACGACCGGCACAGATGATTTCTTCATGGGAGATCTTCGTGCGGGTGTTGCGCCTGTCCCCGGAGTTAACGGAACTGGTATATCCCAGTCAGACTTTGATGTTGTTCAGCTGATCGTTTACACCGATGCCTTGAGTGACGAGCAAGTGGCAGGGGTGAATGAGTGGCTGGCAAATCACCCGTCAGGGACGGCAAACAGACGGGACCCGGGACTTGTGATTACCGAGATTTCGGTGAGCTCCGATTTGCGCACCACTTCCTTGACCTGGTCTTCCAGGTTGGGCCGGGTTTACTCAGTCGATAAGTCGACAGATCTGATTAACTGGCAAGAGGTCGATGATGCCGTTGATTCCCAAGGGGAATCGACTTCTTTTGACGTCGTCGGTCCCGAGCCGGGAGAAGCTCGATTATTCTTCCGGGTGCGAGAGAGTGAGTAAGGACGCTATATCGCCGATTTTTTCAAAGTCTCTCGCGGAGGTGAGGATGCGTCCTTTGTTTTTTGATCGGTCAGAAGGTGACAGGGCGGGGAGTGACTATGGGGATTGTTGAAGGTGCAGGAGGGAAGAATTAATAGCATCAAAAAAGCAGCGGCCTTGCGACCGCTGCTCTTGAAAGTTGGTTGAAGGAAGAGGATCTTACTTTTTCTTCTTATTGTTTTTGTCGAGGTCCTTGCTGTTTTCGAGGACCTTGTCGACGAGGCCGAATTTGACGGCTTCTTCCGGGGACATGTAATTGTCGCGGTCGGAGGCGGTTTCGATTTCCTTGGCTGTTTTGCCGCTGTGGTGGCCGAGGATGTCGTTGAGACGACGCTTAAGGCTATACATGAACTCAACGGTTCGTTCGACGTCTGCGGCAGTTCCCTGTGCCCCGCCGGAGACCTGGTGGATCATGACGTGGGAGTTGGGCAGGCAGAAACGCTTTCCTTTGGTGCCTGCGGTAAGCAGAACGGACCCCATGGAGGCACAGATACCGATGCAGTAGGTGTTCACATCACAGGTGAGGAACTGCATGGTATCGTAGATAGCCAATCCGGCGGTGACGGAGCCGCCGGGGGAGTTGATGTAGATGTGGATATCCTTTTTTGGATCCTGCATCTGGAGGAAAAGCATCTGGGCGATGACGGAGTTAGCTACGCCGTCGTCGATACCGGTGCCGATGAAAATAATGCGGTCCTTGAGGAGGCGCGAGTAGATGTCAAAGGCACGTTCGCCACGGCCGTCGGTCTCGATGACGGTGGGAATGAAGTAATTGTTTTGTGGCGCGCTGTTGTCGCCGGAGTCCATTGTGGGAATCATTGCTTAGTTCTCTTCGGTTTCTTCAGGTTTTGGTTCTACCTCTGAGATGCTCGCGTGCTCCAGCAGAAAGTCAATGGCGTTACTGAAGAGCATGTTTTGACGGACATTGCTGAGTGTGCCGTCATTTTGAATTTGCTTCATATATTTCTTCACCGGTTGCTTGGCCTGTTTGGCCATCGCGGTGATGCGCTGAAGGACAGCGTTGTTATCGACCTTGATTTCCTCGGCTGCGGCGATCTTCTGAAGAAGGAAGTTGGTTTTGAGGTTGTTCTTGGCGCGCTCCTGGGCTCCGGCGAAGAGTTCTTCCTGACGTTCGGCGATGTCCTCTTCGCTCATGCCGGACTGCATGCCCTCCTGCACCATGGAGTCGGCCTGTCCCTGGGTTTCTGCGGCGATAAATTCTTCGGGGAGTTCAAAATCGATGTTCTCGTGAAGTTTGGCGAGGACAGCGTTGATTTTGAATTCTTCGACCTTGCGGCTTTGCTGCATTTTGAGGTCTTCGCGAATGAGCTCCTTGACCTCTTCGAGAGTTTTGCCGGGATCGATCTTTTCCGCGAACTCATCGTTAAGCTCGGGAAGGGTTTCGGTTTTCATGCCAGTGACTTTGACGGCAAAGAGTGCTTCCTGACCGCGGAGAGCTTCGATGGGGAAGTCTTCGGGAAGAGTGATTTTGATTTCTTTTTCGTCGTCGACCTTGCATCCGACGAGTTCGTCGGTGAATCCGGGGAAGAAGGCTTCGTCTTCGATGCGAATCCAGTAGCCTTCGTTGGAGGCGAGAGGCTTGGCTTGCTCACCGCCGACTTCGTCGAGGGGCTTGCCATCGACGGTACCAGTGAAGTCGATCACGGCGAGGTCACCGTCTTCAAGAGTGCGGTCTTCGATATCCTGATAGTCGGCGAAGCGCTGTTGAAGCTGCTCGAGGTTTTGATCGATGATCTCTTCGGTAACGTCGACTTTGGGGATTTCAATTTCGAGTCCCTTATATTCGGGAAGTTCAAATTCAGGTGAGAGGATGAGGTCGGCGTCGAAGGAGAAAGTTCCATCAGCTGAATGAGTGACGTTTTGGGGGTTCTTGACGTTGAGAACTTCAAGTTCTTCATTTTCCTTCAGTGCTTGCTGAATACTGTTCTGGAAGAGGCGGTTCTCGACCTCGGCGGAAATGTCCTCGCCGTGGCGCTTCTCAATGACGGCCTTGGGGGCTTTCCCGGGCCGGAATCCCGGAATTTTAGCCTGGGACATAAAGGCTTTGATGACTTGGCTGCGCTCCTTGGTAACGGTCTCGGCGGGGACTTCGATACTGAGGGTAGCGATACATTTTTCTTTTTTCTCCAGGCGGATATTCATGACGAAATAGGTCTGCGCTTTCGCGGGGGCGCGAAGCTAGGGAGGATCGGCAGAGAGGTCAAGGGGATGAAAAGGGGATTTTTCGGTGGGAATGTCTGAATTTGAGGGGTCATTGACCTTGACGAGGCGGGGGCTGGGTGAGCGTAATCTTCAGCAACCTTAACTTCTTTAATTTTCATGCAAAATTTCCCATTCGTGAAACAAACGGCCCGACTCCTCGTGGTGGGAGGGCTCCTTCTCGCTGGCCCCGCATTTGTGGAGACAGCCCCAGCCCAAAATTTCCTTCTCGAGGCGAACCAATTTGAAGGAAAAACAGTCAGGAGCGTGAGCATTCGGTATCGTGGCGCCAAAACGGTAGCTGAAGCCCGTCTGCGGACACACATGGCGGTTGCTGCGGGAAAGAAGTATAGCCAGACCGTGCTCGATGAAGATATCCGCACGCTCTATTCAAGCGGGCTGGTTGATGACGTGAAGTTCTTCGCAAAGAATGTGGAAGGTGGCGTCGAGGTAACGGCGGAGGTGGTGACCCGTCGTTTGATCGCCGGGTTGGGATTTGTAGGAAATAGTAAGTTCACTGATCGTAAACTTGCCAACGAATGCGGACTTGGAGTCGGTCAGATCTTGAGTGACGAGCAGATCATTCAGGCCCGCCAGAAAATCGAGAAGCTCTATTTGGATTATGGTTATCCTGATATCGAGGTGAAGCACGGTCTGCAGCCGACGGCCCGCCCAGGTTATGCTGATTTGGTCTTTGAGCTCAACGAAGGTTTCAAGAATGAGATTCGTAATATCCGGTTCGAGGGGAACTCCGACCTCAAAGATGCGGATTTGCGCAAGGAGATGTCGACGAAACAAAAGGGCTTTTTTTCCTGGTTCACTAAATCCGGACGGATCAATGCGGTGGCATTGGATGAAGACCTGGAGAGAGTGGCAGATTATTACCGAAGCCGTGGATACTGGAAGGTTCGGGTGGGTAACCCCAAGCGGTTACCAGTTGCCAACGAACGGGTCGATCTGATTATCCCGGTAAATGAGGGCGCGAAGTATACCGTGAATTCGGTCAACTTCCCAAATCTCTCCGTCTTCACTCCGGAGGAGCTCATGCCGGCGCTGACTTTGATTCAAGAGATGCCTTTTTCATCGAAGAAAGTGCGTGACGATATTCGCATGATCCGAGATTACTTTGGGTCGCGGGGATATGCCGATGCAGCGGTCGTTCCCGATGTGCGTGAGATTTCCGGTTCCAGAGTGAATATCTTCTACCGCGTGACCCGTGGGAAAATCTTCAAGGTGGGTCGGGTGAATATTCAAGGAAATGTCAAAAGCGAGGATCGCGTGATTCGCCGCGAGGTCGCGGAAGGAATGCGTCCGGGTGAAAATTTCAACTCAGTGGATCTCGAGTCGACAAAGCGGCGCCTAAGGAACTTGAATTACTTTTCCGATGTGCAGGTCTCCAGCGCCAATAGCTCTCAGAGCGGCTATCGTGACGTCAATATTCTCGTCAGCGAAACCAATACAGGAAGTGTCAATTTCGGGATGGGATTCAGCTCGGTGGATAACATTGTGGGCTTTGTGAATTTGGAGCAAACCAATTTTGATGTCACGAACTGGGGTCGATTTACCGGGGCTGGACAGCGATTTAGTGCCAGTTTGAGAGCGGGCGCCGAGCGTAAGGATTTTCGTGTCTCGCTGGTCGAGCCATGGTTCATGGGGAAGAAGTTGAAATTGGGGGGCGAGCTTTATTATCGCGATCTCCTTTACCTGAGTGACGAATATGATCAGACAAATGCCGGAGCCTCGATCTGGTTGGGTAAGCAGGTCGGTCGGAGGGCGCGCATTGAGGGAAGGTATCGTTTTGAGCAGATTGAAGTTGATGTTGAGAGCGATGTTCCTCTCGGTTCTGATTTCAACGAGGAAGAGGGGACTTACACCAAGAGTGCATTGTCGTTCAATTATATTTACGATAGCCGGGACAGCAATAAGTTACCACGGAAGGGGGAAAAAATCGACGTAGGGGTCACGCTGGCCGGTGGTGTTCTTGGTGGTGATGTTGATACATACACTGTCACTGGAGCTGGAACAAAGCACTGGAATCTTTCGTGGGACACTATTCTCACTGCGCGGGGATCATTCTCGGTTGTTGATGAATATAGTGGAGACGGAACTGCTCCCATTTTTGAGCGCCAATTTCTTGGTGGATCCCGTGATCTCCGTGGATTTGAGTATCGCGATCTTGGTCCCCGGGATCCGGTGACGAACGAAGTGCTCGGTGGTGGGACCAGTGCCTTTGTTTCTCTCGAGTTGACCTTTCCGATTACCGAGCGGGTTCGCGGTGCAGTTTTTTATGATACGGGATTTGTGAATGTTGATTCCTGGGATTTTGGTGGAGGGAATCTCGCCAGCGATGCCGGGCTTGGCCTGCGTATGGATCTTCCGATCGGCCCCCTCGCAGTGGATTACGCCATTCCTCTTTCGACTCCTGATGATGAAGCGGATAATGGGGGGCAGTTTAACTTCTATTTGAATTACCAATTCTAGGAGCGCCGATTGCCTAAACTTTGTTGGAGCCCGCCTTCCTTTATTGGATGGTGGGTTTCTTTTTGTAGGCACTGCTGTGGTGGGAGGTGCACTTTAATCTCAACGCGATCTTGCTTCTTGTTGAAAAAGTGGAAGATGCGTCTCTCACTGGTGCAGATTTTTTCAAAGGTGCGGCTTATGAGATCAGTCCTGATGATTTGGTGCCTGTTGATGGCGTCGCGTTGTGAATGCGCAGGGTGAGATCAGTCTGCGAAGCGAGCTCGGCTGCAAGAATGTCCAACGATTGAAGTTGGGAGAAGAAGGAGTTGAGTTCAATAAGGGACGGGTGGATCTAGCGCGTTTCCGTTTGGGATCCTGAGGTCAAGATGGGCGAGAGATTTTCCGGAGGAGGCTCATCCGGCTTCAGGTGAGCTGGGTGGCTTTGCGTAGCTTGGGGTCGGCGATGAGTTCGCGGATGCGCCAGAGTAGGATGCCTGTTCCGAGAGTAGAGATCGCTCCGCAGACGAGAAAGGCGCGATTGGCAGGCAGGTGCATGAGATGTTCACCAAGCATGACCGGAACCAATAGGGCTCCAATCGAACTGAAGACGAAGGAGAGAGCATTGGCCGTGCCGAGAAAGCGACCCCGTTCGCCAGGAGGAGCGAGGCGCTGGAGGAGGGCCTGGAGAGGGACGATGTAGAAACCAGCAAAGAATCCGGCTCCTCCGATGAGGGCGGCGATGGTATTGAATTGGACGGGGACCAGGCCGATGAGAGAGAGGCAGATAGTCATACCAATCGCTCCCGCCGGGATGAGGCGTGGCTCAATATGTTTCCCTGAAATCAAGCCCGCAACGACGCTGCCTAGTCCAATGGAAATGGCAAGGACACCGATGAGCAGGTTGTTCTTTTCAGCTGAGATATTGAGTAAGTCTTCACCTGCGAAATCCGGAATAAGGAGGAGGGCAATCATTCCGATCAGATAGAAAAAAGACCAGGCAAGTGCGACGGTGAGGAGGGAGCTGTGAGACATTTCCTTGAGCGCGATCACGTAAGGACGGAAGGGGTTGAAGTCGATTTTCAGATTGGTGTTGAAGCTCTTGAGTTTTGGTAGGAAGAGGGAGGGGATGAGTCCAATGAGCGCGATGACAACAAAGATAATTCCCGGGACCCACAGAACGGATGAGTCGATGCCGGCGTTTGGGTCGTCGCCGGGGAATCCGGTCGCGTAGGTTTGGTAGATGGTTCCGGCGAAAAGGGATCCTCCGATGACTGCGAGGTTTGTGAACATGTTGATGGCGGCGTTTGCCTGGCTGAGATTGCCGTCTGTAACGAGTTCCGGGATCATGCCGTATTTTGCGGGGCCGAAGAAGGCGCTTTGGATGGCGAGAAGGATCAAGGCTGCCAGTCCCGCCCAGAGATTCCCTGCAAGGAAGGCTCCAAGGGCAATCATGGCGATTCCGACCTCAACGATCTTTGCTGCGATGGTGATTTTTCGTTTGCTGATACGGTCGGCAATTTGGCCCGCAATGCCCGAAAAAAGGATGAATGGAATGGTGAGGCACAGGGCGACATAGCCTTGACCTCCTTCCCCAAATTGGCTTTGCCAGATTCCACCGGAAGCAACAGCCAAAATGAGGACCTGTTTTAGGACACTGTCGTTGACCGCTCCAAAAAGTTGGGTGATGACAAGAGCCAGGAAGCCTTTGTTGAAGAGTCGTTCGCGTTTGGGCATATTCGGAAGGAGTAATTGAAGGTGGGGGCGGACAATGGCTGAAAGCCAGAACCAATTACAGCAGACTGAAGCGTTATTTGGGCAAGTGGTTTTCTTTAGCTTTCCGCGATCTGCTGTAATCCCTTGAGGTCAAGTTTTCCGGTCCCAAGGTAGGGGAGTTTTGGCACGGAGAGAAACTGGCCCGGCTTTGGTTTCCAGAGATTTGGTATTGGCGCATCGGAGAATTTTTTAAGGACTTCATCGAGGAGTTCCTCGTTCGCGGTGTGAATGACGACGAGTCGTTCACCTTTCTTCTCATCAGGCACGCCGGTAACAGCGAAGATCTGTTCATTCTGATCGGTGAGTTCGTTGAGGGTCTCCTCGATATTGCCATGTGGCACCATTTCACCGCCAATTTTACTGAAGCGACTCAGTCTACCTTCGATCCATAAAAATCCCTCCTCGTCCAGGCGGACGATATCACCGGTATCGTACCAACCATTCTGGAGGACTTCGGCTGTTTTGTCCGGCATCCCAAGATAACCGAGCATCACATTGGGTCCTTTGACCTTCAGCAGGCCCGCTTCGCCGATCGGCAGTTCAATTCCGCTATCCGGGCTCACCACCTTGGCTTCCATGTCATGAAGCAGGCGTCCGACCGATCCTGCTTGGTTGGTGTCGAGTCCGTTCAATGCCACACCGGGTGAGCATTCGGTGCTGCCATATCCTTCCAGTGGCCGGCATTGGAATTTTTTTTCAAAGGCATCGGCCAGGTGGTTGGGTAGTTTTTCTGCACCAACGACGACGAGTCGAAGAT
>JAKMEV010000278.1:0-3445 GCA_022425785.1 Akkermansiaceae bacterium
TGGCCGGGTCGCAGATGAAACCACCCGCGCGATCAACAGCGGAGCGGATTGGCTTCACCTTGATGTCATGGACGGACATTTCGTCGATAATATTTCCTTCGGACCCGCCCTGATTCAGGCCATCCACGAAACCAACGATGTCTTCCTGGACGTTCACTTGATGATCACGCGCCCGGATCACTTCCTCCCCCGCTTCGTCGCCGCCGGAGCCGACATGATCACCGTTCACATCGAGGCCGAAGCCGATCACGATGTTGCCCTCACTTTGAAAGCAATTCGCGAAGCCGGATGCCAGGCCGGACTGGCATTCAATCCCGCCACCCCATTTGAGGCAGTGGTTCCCCACCTGCAGGACGTTGACCTCCTCCTCGCCATGACCGTTGTTCCCGGATTCGGCGGCCAGTCGTTCATGCCCGAAGTCATGCCCAAGATCGAAGAGGCCGTCGCATTCCGCAAGGAACACGAATTAGCCTATCATATCGAAGTCGACGGAGGGATCGGAGCTGAAACGGCCCCGATTGCCATAGCCGCCGGCGCCAACGCTCTCGTTGCCGGTTCGTCGACTTTCAATGCTCCCGATATGAAGGAAGCCGTCTCCCGGATCCGCAAAAGCCAGATTGCCCCGGGGAAGACCCCTTGATAGAGTGCTTGAATGAAAGCGTTCTTCTGCTCTCTCCTCATTCTAATGGGCGCGATGCACGGTGCCGAGTGGACCGAAATGCGAGTCTGGACCTCGACCTCGGGATCGAAAGTCAGCGCGGAAGCTTCCAGCCTGACCAACGGACAAGTCACTCTGGAGACCAAAAGTGGAAAAAGAATCACCCTTTCCATTCGCAAGCTGGTCGAGGCGGACCAGAAGTTCCTCGAGGCCCACTTCAGCAAAGAACACGACGGAAATTCAGGCAAGGAACCCAAACCCGATGCGAATCTCGTCACTGGAAAAATCCTCGGCCCCATCGAGGCTGATCGCGATTCCAGCTACTACCTGTACATTCCCGAGAGTCTCACCAGTGGAGTCGAAGCCCCCTTGCTTCTCTGGACCGGAGGCGGGGGAGGAAAAAGCGAAGACTTAAAACGTCTCATCAATGGAGCGGAAATAATTGGGATGATTCTTGCCGTCTCCGTTGAAGCCAAGGAAGGCGGCGAAGATCAATGGCCCGTCAGCCTGGCTCACTGCAAGGATTGTGTTCGTCACATTACCCGAACCACGCCGGTGGACTCCGACTCCATCTTTTATGGCGGCCAGAAAGGCGGAGGGGCCGTAGCCATCCACAACGCCTTCAAAATGGGCTCAGCCGGAACGTTCACCATTTCGGGCTACATTTCACGATGGAGCGATGGCTCCACCAAGGGGCACCATTTCATGGCCGGCCCGGCCCGATGCTCCAGCCGTTACCTCACCGCTCATGCCTCAGTCACCTTAGGGCCGACCGCGATGCACTGGATGTTCCGGGGAGAAAACGGCACTGGCCATCAGGACATCACCGACCTTGGCCTCCTCTGGATCTACGCTTCACACCTCTACGGCGAAATCGCCGCTCGCCAGGAGGAAAAGACACAGTTTGAAAAACGATTTTTGCCGTGGCTCAAAAGCCTGATTGAAATCTCACCGGGAGAAGGACTCTTCTTCGTCAATCACCTCCTCGAGGAATGCCCCCTCGGCGGAGAAATCAAGGAAACCATGGAAGGCATACAATACAAACTCAATGCCAACGTCGGGGCCCTAAAATACGTCAAAGGCCGGAAAGCCACGATTGAGTATTCCGACGACCAACTTTCGGGCTTTGGGATTCAATTCGAGGTCATGAAGAACCACATCACCCCCAAGATCGAAATGTCCGCCAAACGTCTCAAAAAGAAATATGGTGAACTACCGGAACTGGATCGGATCACCGAGGACCTCACCAAACCGACCGGGGGATAAGCTCCCTATCGCTTATTGAACCTCGCGACCTCGCGTTGGGCTTCGCGCAGCTCGGTCTTCTTCTTGAGATCGTGACGCTGATCACTGTGGCTTTTTCCTTTGGCCAGCCCCAATTCCACCTTCACCCGGCGGCCTTTGAAATAAAGCCTCAGACAGACAATCGTGAAACTCTTCTGCAAAGTTGCCTGGGAGAGTTTGAGAATTTCGCTCTTGTGGACGAGTAACTTACGTGGCCGCTTTGCCTCGTGCTGAAAATACGAGCCCGCAGTCTGCCACGGCTGAATATCACAGCCATAGAGCCACAATTCGTTTCGGTCCAAGCGGGCGAAAGCATCGCGGATATTCACCTTCCCTTCGCGAATCGACTTCACTTCGGTTCCCTTCAAGACCAACCCGGCCTCAAATTTGTCCGTGATGTGAAATTCACGGTTCGCGCGTTTGTTGTTGGCAACATCTCCAGACATGGGACTAGACAGAGAGAGCTACCGCAAACCGCCCCGGGCAATTAAGCCTCGGTTTCGATCAGCTTGATTTTACCCTCGATAATCTCAGTCAGCGCAATATCGGCAAATCCCATGCTGGGAACGGCATTGATAAGCGGAGAACGACCTTGATTCAACTGAGCCACCCGTTTTGACACGAGGTTGACTAGGACGAGGGGATCGGGGACAATTTCGGCAGCCTGTTCGACAAGATCACTTTTCATAGGTATCGCACTGGATCGTGGAGGGGGCGGCTGATCTTCAAATGGAATTATATTATCAGCAGACATCTCTCCGGAAAGTTTGCGGGCGAAAAAATCACCCGCGAGCGGTGTGGAAAACCACAAAACAAGGTGACTGACAAGCGCAAAGTCAGTCAGTCACCTCGAAATTGCCATTAAAACTCTAATCCGACCCGAACACCGACCATTCCGGGGTCTCCGGGGGATCCAGCGGCGATTGCATCGTTAATGAAACTGTAATATTCTTCGTCGAGCATATTACGCCCGAATATCGCCGCATTCCAGCCATCGCCAGTGTATCCAATCTCGGCATCCCAGATTTGGTAACTCCCCTGCTTGAAATTGGCCGAATTCGCCGCGTCGTAGTAGGTCGTCCCGATGGACCGAACAGAGGACTGAAGGTAAATTTTCTCCGTAACATCATAACGGAAGCCCACGGCTGCCGTGAATTCCGGGAGAAACGGCACCTGATTGCCATCGCGATTCACCCCACCAAGATCGGTGTAATCATCGAACTCAATCTCACTAATTCCCGCCGAGGCACTCAGCGTGAGATTGTCAACCGGACGCCAGTTTGCCTCCAACTCCAACCCAAGAGCCGTCACCCGCTCGGCATTTACTATGATGAAATCCGTGGTTCCCGGAACGGAGGCATTAAATTGATAGTCGTCAATTCGCTTGAAATAGCCTCGGAGCTCTGCCCCCACGGAGGAATCCGCACTTTCATAGCGAAGTCCAACTTCACTTTCCCAAGATGTTTCCTCGTCAAAAGAAGAGGTATTCGGATTATCGCTGAA
>JAKMEV010000280.1:0-2581 GCA_022425785.1 Akkermansiaceae bacterium
ATCACACGGGTCGTGCAAATCGAACCGGGTCCAACACCGACCTTCAAACAATTCGCTCCCGCGCTGATAAGATCCTTCGCTCCCTGCGAGGTGACAACATTACCAGCGACGACGGGAATGTTTCCCAACCCGCGGAGAGCACCAATGACTTCCATCACCCGCGAGGTGTGTCCGGTAGCGGCATCGATGAAGAGCGCATCAGCTCCGGCGTCGATGAGAGCTTTTGCCCGTTCTAAAAATTCTGGTCCCGGTCCTACGGCGGCACCGCAACGGAGCTGCCCATTGGGATCCTTGGCTGCATTGGTGAAAGTGATTCGCTTTTCAATATCAGCGCCGGTAATCAACCCGCCGAGCGTGCCGTCGGCATTAATAAGCGGAAGTTTCTCAATGCGATTTTCGTAGAGAATGACACGAGCCTTGTGCTGGTCCATCCCAACCGGAGCGGTCACCAACTTCTCGATGGAAGTCATGACATCTTCCACCAAGGCTGTCTCGCTCGGAACATGACGAAGATCGCGACCGGTCACCATTCCTTCCAGCTTGTCATTTTCATCAACAACCGGAAATCCGGAGAAACCCTCGCGCTCCATAATTTCTCGAACTTGCGCCACCGTAAACTTGCGAGAAACCGTAAGCGGTTGTTGAATCACGGCATTTTCAGATCGTTTCACTTTCGCAACCATCGAGGCCTGCTCATCGATGGGGCAGGCCCGGTGAATCACCGCAATACCACCCTCACGAGCCAAGGCCATCGCGAGTTCGGTTTCGGAGACTGTATCCATCGCCGCGGAGACCACGGGGATATTGAGAGGAATTCCGTCGCAAAGTTCGGTGCGAACATCGGATTCCGAAGGGAGCAATTCGCTCAAACCGGGCGTCAATAAAACGTCGTCAAAAGAAAGGGCCAAAGAAGGTTCCGCCATGAACGATAGAAGGGAAATGGAGATCTGAAAGCAAGCGCGATTCCTTCAGATTTGTGAAATTCTGCAATTCTCATTGTGAATAAGTCCAAGAAATGCCCGATCATCGAAAAATCGCGTCTTTTTTGTAACCTTCCCGTCCCGAGACTCTTAAGAGGCTTGAATACACTGCCTAAGACCATCATTCTCTCTTACCGTCCCTACTCATAGTTTTTAGATGAACGCCCATTCTCTCTTCCTTCGTCGCTCTCTCTCTTCATTCATTCTCTTGTTTGCCCTGCTCTCTTCGGCAGGGGCTCAGACGCAACCACCCTCCTTCTCCCTCAGTATATCGTCCGAGACCGTTGGTATCGGAAGTTGCGCCGAGCTCACTTTTGAAATCCAGAACAACAGCGGAATCACAGCTAATAACCTCGATTTCATACTCAACTTACCCGACGGAGTGGCTCTGACTGATCCAGCCATTGCCACCAGCAATTGCGGCGGAACATTCAGCGCGGCCGATGGAGGAAATACAATTTCCCTCGCCGGAGGAACCGTAGCTCCCAATGCCACTTGTTCCGCCCGAGTCGGGATCACTCTCACATCGGCGGGCCCCTTTGACCTGACAACCGGTGATTTGACCTCAAGTGCCGGAAACAGCGGAAATGCCACGATTCAAGTCAGAGCGCCCGTCAACGGACCTTCCCTTGGGTTTTCGAAATTCTTCACCACCAGCCCAATTCAGCTCGGTGGACAAACGACACTCAACTATACTATTCAAAATCAATCCCAAGTCGATGCCTTCGAGATTTCTTTTAGCGATGATCTCTCTCCTGGAATCGTGGTGGCAAACCAAGCTAACATTGTCAACAGCTGCTCCACGGCGACACTGACAGCGATCGCAGGCTCCCAACAAATCTCCTTCAATGGCGGAACTCTCGCTGCGGGCCAAAGCTGCACCCTCTCCCTCGATGTCGTCGGTGTGACCGCGGGATCAAACGTCAGCATGTCGAGTGACATCACCTCAAGCTTCCAAAACTCTCAACCCGTATCTTCCGGGCGCGCTTGTGCCATTCTCGAAGTGATCCCTCCCGAGGACCTCGCCAACATTTCTTTCTCCAAGAATTTCCTCGAAGACTCGGTTGGACCCGGTGGAACCGCCACGCTGGAATTTTCCATCACCAATAACAGCCAGAGTGAGACCTTCTCGCAAATCAACTTCACCGACGATCTCGACGCCATGCTGCCCGGAGCGGTCGCAGTCAACCTTCCCTTTGATGGAGGATATTTCGTCAATGCGAGCTTCGACGACAGCACCCCCATCATTCTGAGCAACACTTGGGATTACCTTGACGAGCTCCAAAACGAAAACGGCAGAAATGATGACTACCCTGTCGATGGTTCGGGAAACGTTTGGAACGACGCCACCTTTGACACGTCAACGTCCACCATCGGTCCTTGGGAAACCGGAAACGCGCCCTTTAGGGCAGGTGAAGTCGACGCCTTCCCTCCCGGAACTCCCGCTATACTTGATGGCATTGATGCCGCGCCAAATGGAGAGAACCTTGTTACCACTTACCTGTTCCGTCAGAACTTTAATCTCAATGCCACTCAAGCTGACATACCCAACTGGCTGATCGAGCACGTCTTCGACGACGGCGCCATCGTCTACATTAACG
>JAKMEV010000240.1:0-15563 GCA_022425785.1 Akkermansiaceae bacterium
CGCGCCATAGCCGCCCGGCCCCGGATTCCCCCGGGCTCCTCCATCTGTATAAACGACAACCTTTTTCAAATCCCTGCCTCCTTCACTTTCGATATGCCACAAGCTGACGCCTACCAAACAATGAGTCGAGACCTTATCCCCCGGGAGCTATCTTCGTCTCGCACCACTTCGTTACTTTTAAAAAGTCGTCCTGCGACTCAAAAGCCTCACGGGGCAAAATAAAATAGAGGTCCTTTTCCGGGTAAATTAAAATTGCCTTTGGAGAAAGAAAGCGGTCGCTGAAGTCAGACCACTTGAATTCACTCTCGTGACTTTCGGAATGTTGTTGAAACCCCTCCTCCGTAAATTCCCAACGCACTTCCTGTCCGGCCTGGGGAGACGATTTGGCACCCCGTATGAGTCGATACTGCCAAAAGTATTTTCGGACGAACAAGACTGGCCCCGCCACCACCATCATCAGCCCCAGAATACGATCGAGACGATTTTCCGCCGCCGCCGTGAAGGCGATCAATATTCCAATGGGAACGAGGAGGAGGTAAAAATAGCGTATCACCAAAAAGACCGGATGCCGGTATCGCATGTGCAGCGCCGACCCCAGCTTCAGGGTAGGCACATCAAATTTGCTCGTCGCGCGAAGTGATTTCATCCGCCACCAGCCATACCTTGCCTCTTTGCGCTCGACAAGACGGGTCTCATCATGAGGCACTAATAACCATGAAAGCATTTTTTACCCTTTTCGGTTCTCTGGCGCTCTTCGGAAGCGCCAGCCTCCGGGCCCAGGAAGCCTGGCTCCTCGAAATGCCTAAGAAGTTTGGCAGCTATCTTCTAAGTAAATCTAAAGCAGGTGAAAACGACACCCTTCAAGAAATCATTACCAAGCTTCCAGCCCTGGTGACTAAAAAAACCGTTCGAGAGGTCGAGTCCATCAAGTGGAAGGCTCCCGGAAAAAACCATCAGGCGAAAAGCCGGTATAGCTCCAGAGTGGGGGCGGATAAATCCCAACGGTCCCTGAGTATTCAAACTCCTGCGGGGGAAAATAACTACAAAATCGATAGCTATGGAGAGCTCTCCAAGTCTTGGGCACCCACCGTGGTTCTCATCAAAGGCGATCAATATCTCATCCTATTCGAACGTGATGAATCATCAGAAAAAGAAAGCATCGCCGCCTCCAACATTCGCTCGATCTCCTACAAGGCGGCCGAAACCGGCGAGCTCACTTGGTTTTCCACCACTCCTTTGGACGAGAAGACCCTCACTTTCAGCGAAGTTCTCGATCTCAAAGCTGCAGGTCGCCCCGTTCCGATTCAATATGGCGTCCGCGTCGTCGCGCGCCTTGTAAAAAAAGGGGAGAGCCTGTTGCAACTGGAAGTGAGTGGGAAGGAATCCAGTAATCCCAATGCGGTCCTGCTCCATCACAATGAAGTCCGCTTCCAAAACTTCGCCCAACTCACCGGACCGCTGAAGAAAGAAACAGTGTCTCTCAAAACACCCGACGTTAAAGACGGGGGCGAGAACGGCACATGGTCTCTCACCATCGAAGGAGAGTAAGCCAAAAAAAGCCGCCGCTTTTCTGGAAAAGCGACGGCTGGAAAAATTTCCTCCGCAACCCTAGCGCCCGGAGATCGGAAGAACGGGCGAAAGTTCCGCTGCCCCGACATACTTCGTCAGCGGACGATAGAGGCGGTTGTCCTCCAACTGCTCAAGAACCTGTGCCGACCATCCGCTCATACGGGAAATCGCAAAAATCGGGGTGAACAAGTCAGTCGGGATATCGAGAGAATAGTAAACGGTCGCAGAATAGAAATCGACGTTGGCATTCAACCCCTTGCGCTCACGCATCATCGTCGCGATCCGCTCGGACATATCAATCCACTTTGTTTCACCCAACTCTTCAGTCAGCTTGATCGCCATCTTCTGCAGATGGGGCGCACGAGGATCGAGCACCTTGTAGACCCGGTGACCGATGCCCATGATCTTTTTCTTATTAGCCAGACAATCTTCCACGTAAGCGTCCACTTTATCGAGGTCGCCGATTTCCTGAAGCATCTTAATCACGCCTTCGTTGGCACCACCGTGAAGTGGCCCTTTCAAGGTTCCGATTGCCGAAGTCATCGCAGAATAGAAATCCGAGAGAGTTGCCACAGTCACCCGTGCCGAGAAGGTGGAGGCATTCATACCGTGATCCGCGTGAAGAATGTAGGCGATATCAAGCGTCTTGGTCGCCGCTGCTGATGGCTCTTCACCAGTCATCAGGTAGAGGAAATGTCCCGCTTCCGAGAGATCTGTGCGCACGGGCGGAAGGTCCAGTCCCTGGCGGGCCCGGTGATAATAGGCCACGATGACCGGAGTCTGCGCCACCACGGCCAAAGCCACTTCTCGGTTGGAGACCTGATCAGGCTCACCAATCTTGGCACGCTTGTCGTAAAGTCCGAGCATGGAAATCGCCGTGCGAAGTATGTCCATGGGATTGGCATCCTTGGGAGCGGCCTGCAAAAAATCAATCACGCCCTGCGGGATCTCACGGTCATTTCGGAGAGCATTTTCCAAAGATGCCAATTCTTCGGCATTGGGAAGCTTGCCCCGGTGCAAAAGGTGCACGACTTCTTCATAAGTGCAATTTTCAACCAAATCATCGATGGAGTATCCAAGATATGACAGGCGGCCATCCGCCCCTTCCACCTTTGAGAGTGCGGATTCATTGGCAATAACTCCTTCGAGACCTTTGGCGTAATCAGACATGATAATTAAGAATAGTATGGGTGTGAAAAATTGAGTCCCGAAGAGATAGGGTGAGCTCCGAACCCGCGCAAGGGTTTCCCGCAACCTGAATGCGTTTTTTTATTTCGGCACCCTTAACAGTCTGCGCACACTCCATGCCATGAGCCCTCAATGGATCCTTGTTCTGGAAACCAGCGTCATCGACGCCTCGCTCGTTTTGGCCTGCGATGGAGAAATCAACGCCCGCGCAAATTTCACCAGCGAACGCTCCCAGGAAGTCGACCTCTTCCCGCCGTTGCAAGAGATTCTCGCCTCCCTCCCCTCCGGCGAACGCCTTTCAAGCATCGTCATCGGCACCGGTCCGGGCAGCTACAACGGAGCCCGTGTCGGCATCGCCGCCTCCCAAGCCATCGCACAAACTCACAACTGCTCCATCGCCGGACTTTGCTCCTTCGAAGGTGTCACACAACTCCGGGACGCGCCAATTTCTTGGGCCGTCGGAGATGCCCGACGCGGCTCCTTTTTCCTCATGGAGCTCATCGAGGGGAAAACCTGCTCCGCTCCCGAACTCCTCGAGCACTCCGAATTCCTCTCCCGCCTCTCTTCCTGCGATGGCCCCATTGCCACCTTCGAAAATCCCGACCGCCTCAAACTCCCCAAAGGCCATCAGGTCGTCGAATCCGCCGCGGCCGCCGAAACCCTCCTCGACGCCTGGCTTGCCCGAAGCCCCAGCGAGCAAAAAGCCATTCAAAAAATCCCCGCCGAGGCCTTCTACCTTCGCCCACCTCACATCACCAAAGCCAAGCCGAAATTGTAATCATCGCGCTCTCACCTGCCCCCTCCACAGGAGCATTCCCGTCGCGTCATTTCCGCCAGCGCTTCGATTTCATCTCAAAGCGCTCCAAAGTGCCCTCCGCGACTTTCTCAACCGGGATCCGTAAACTAAAAACTTCTCGAAGTCTCTCTTCCAACACCTCCGCGCCCTCACCTTCGACGCGCAAGCGAACTTCCGACATCGCATTCACCTCTTCGATGAGCACCTCGTATTCCAAAATACCCGATACACCTCGAACCACTTCTTCAACCGCCCCGGGATACAAATTCACCCCACGCACCACCACCATATCATCTGCCCTCCCAATAATTCCGCCATCCAAGGCAAACCCATCAGGTTGGTCAGCCGGCTTCACCAAATCTCCCGTCCGATAACGCAAAAGCGGCGAACCATGACGCCCCAAAGTCGTCAGGACCAACTCCCCGACTCCACGTTCGTCTTGTTCGATCACTTCACAAAAATACGATTCATGTCGAATCAAAAGCTGCGAGGGATGTTCGAGATCTCCCACTGTCACCGGCCCCACTTCTGTCATGCCATGATGATCAATCACCTCGGCATTCCAAGCCTCGTTCAAACGCGCCCGCACTTCGGGCAAGCTCCCGCCGGGCTCTCCAGCCACAATCAGTTTTTGCACACCCAGCGAACGGGCATCATCCGCGATCTCCGCAAGACGTAATCCATAGGTCGGCGTGCAGCATAAAACTTCCGGACGCAATCGCGCCATCATCTTGACCCGATTCTCACTCGTCAATCCACCCGCCGGAATCGCGCGGATTCCCAAATTCGTTGCCGATTCAAAGCCCGCCCAGAATCCCAAAAACGGACCAAAGGAAAAGGGAAACAAGGCCGCCTGTCCCGCTTTGACGCCGGCTTTTTGCCAGACCCATTCCCAATTTCCGCGTATCCAGTCCCAGCCTTCGGGATCATCCAGCCAGATCATCGGCTGACCGCTTGTTCCGCTCGTCTGATGAAAGCGCGAATATTTCTCCACCGGCCAGGTTAGATTCGTTCCATATGGAGGATGTTCCAATTGGTTCGCCGCTAGCTCGGATTTAGTGGTGAAAGGAACCTTCTCAGAAAACTCAGCAAGGCTTTCCACCGCACCGAGGCCATCCAGCTTTTCGCGGTAAAAGAGATTCGATTCCAGCGCCGCCAGAAGACGGTTCGCTTTACCCAACTGAATCTCCTCCAAGCTCATCGCCCCCTAAAAATCAAAAACTGGCCTCTCTGTAAATGGCCATCCCAAAACTCCATCCAATCTGAGAGAGATTTTTCACCCGCGAATCGCGCGAATTTTCGCTAATCCTCCTGGAACCGAGCCTGGGGAGAACCCAAGATGAGCGATGATTCCCCGTTTCCTCTCTACTGCCCTACCCCGGTCAAAAGATACACTGCGAACGATCCCAACCAATGTTCCCCGGCATAGCTCCCGCTGAAAGTATCCTTCAGGCCAGCCGCCTCATGCTTCTGCGCCGCCACCAAAAAGATCTCCTTTTCCTCTCCATCCAAAGCACCGGCGATCCCCCGCATCGTCCAGGCCCGGTTGAGATTGAGGCCCACCAAATGCACCAGGTGACCGTCTTTCAAATCACTCACTGAGACGGGCTGACTGAGATTTCCCAAATCAAAATCAGGAAAGAACAATCCTAACCACTTACGATAAACATCCTTCGGAAACACCCGCCGCATTAAATCCGCTTCATTCAATCCCGCCGAAAAGAAGTCATTCCCACTGGGCTCATAGCGCACGGGATAGGCCCGATCTCCCCGGTAAAATTGCCGCGCTTTCACGATCAACAGCTTTTCAAATTCCTCATCTCCCGTTGCCCGCGACCAATCAATCATCTGACCCAGCGGAAACGCGGTCTCAGGATGAAACCCACAACGTATCGGCCAATCCAACTTCGGCAAATAGGCCTTCGCATTCGCCACGATGATTTCCTCCACCGGCAAATAGGCTGCGGCCCACTTCCTGCCCTGCTCATCATCAAGAGCCCGCAGCTCGATCCCCAAACGAAGCGCCCAGCCCCAACCATACATCCGCTCAAACGATTTGAACCTCCGAAGGCGATCAGCCTCTTTCAGCAATCCCTCCTTGGTAAACTTCTCATCCAAGGCCGCCCGTGTTTTCACGTTCCACTCCGCCTTGGGAAACAGACGCACTAATCTCACTAAAGTCCAGTGACCATGCACCGACGAATGCCAATCAAAGTGCCCAAAAAACACCGGCGAAATCTCCCGCGGAGTTTTCAAGTCCTCGGCCGTCTTCAAAAAGATCCCCGGCTTGTTCGGAAACTCCTTGTTCAAGCCAGACAAAGCCAACTCAACGAACTCGCCCGCTTGCTTTTCAGAAAGCCGGTTTTCGGCAATGAGATTCGCACAAAGAACACTGAGGATCACAAAAATTTTCATTGGTCTAATTTTAGTCGGCAGCATCTGCTTTCAAACGAGCCTTCTTTTCCCGGGCTTCCCGGAAGAAACTTTTCAACATGCCCACACACTCTTCCTCCATCACTCCGGTAGTGATTTCACAGTGATGATTCAGTGGCGGATTGCTCTGCAATAGATTGATCCAGCCTCCGGCCGCTCCTCCCTTCGGGTCGAGCGCGCCATAGACCACCCGGTCGGGCCGACAATGCACAATCGCCCCCGCACACATCGGGCAGGGCTCCTTCGTGACATACAAGGTGCACCCCTCCAGTCGCCAGTCGCCATAGGCGATCTGAGCTGCACTCAACGCCAACATTTCGGCATGGGCGGTGGCATCCTTAAGGGTTTCCACCTGGTTGCGCGCCCGGGCAATGATTTCATTCCCTCGAACAACCACAGCGCCAATAGGAACCTCACCAGCCTCATAAGCCCGCGTCGCCTCTCGCAAAGCCTGCCCCATGAAGAACCCATCGCTTTGGAAATCAATCGCCAGCTCATCGTCCATGCAAGCGAAATAGCCGATCACGCCTCAATACAAAAGCACCGATCACTTTCCGGCGTTCCTGACTTGATAAAACATGCGCTGGATGCCTTCCGGAACATTGAAATCAACAAAATCCGTCTCATCGCCCTGGGAAGCGAAAGAATCGTCCAGCTCCTGCCAGCCAGTCTCGCCCAAGTCAGGACTGCGGAAAATTGCGTAGCTTAAACCGTCGCGCGATTTGAAAGTGAGCGTGACATCACCCGCCCCTCTGGCAATACTGAGAATAGTAGTTTCGTTGTCGACGGCCCGAACGGCGAAAGCGATTTCACCAGCTCCGACACGGTCGCCACCAGGAGGATTGATGCCGAAAAAATTATCGAGCGGCACCCACTCCACGTAACGGGCAAATACGCCCTGATCGAACTCGAAGCTCTGCCGCTGAGTCTGATCCTGAATGGGAGCAAATTCCGGGTTGTAGGAAATTGAAGTTCCAAATCCGGTTGGCCCGTCCGCTGAGGTAGCGAACCGAAGGCTGAACAAGTTGGCACCATTTGCATTGTCGTCAGAATATCCCCAGAAACTGATTTCCCCCAAACCCACATCGCTGCCGAGGTCGAAAACCATGTTAGGCCGAACTGCCGGAACGGGCTCGAAGTAGTCACCGGCCCCTCCGTTAGGGGCATCGGTCACCCAAGCAAAGGACTGCGCAAAACCGAGCGCATCGTGCGGCCAGAGGGCATCGAAACCGGTCCCTGGCCCTTGAATCAGATTCGTAGCAAGGTAAAAATCGGAACCAACCGGTTCGGTGGCGCTCGTAACTGACGAAATTGGGTAGAAACTCTCGGCAATGCCACCGCTGAAGAGAATTTCCGCCGTCGGAGTATCGGGGTCATTACTCAATATTTGCAAAGTCGCGCTGATTGCTCCTCTGGAGAGACCGGCTGGATCGAAGGCAATCTCAATACTATCCGAAGCCAGCGCAGCGATGTTGGCGGGAAGAATGGTGACGACGAAGTTGGCCTTGTTGGGTCCGGTGATATTGGTGCTGGAAATATCCAATTGCGCACGACCGAAATTCTCGACGGGGATGACAAGCGTCTCAGCAAGCCCAGCCGCAGTGAGCGCAAGCCCGGCCGGCACCGAGATATCCGGCCCGAGTGCAGGTAGCGACGAATTGATCAAAACTTCGGCAGTTGGTGTGTCAGGATCATTGCTCGTGATCTGAAGAGTAGCGGAGATCGGACCGCCAAGCCCTGCGGGATCAAACTGGAGCGTAACATCCGCGGAGGAGGTCGGATCGATGATGGCCGGGGCGCCGAGGACGCTGAATGCAGTCGCATTTGTCCCGATGAGATTAGTCCCAGAGATGGTGAGCTCCTGGCCACCGGAATTGAAAACCGAGATGGTGAAGTCGGTGGTCGCGTCGTAAACCAAAGTCGGCATGACGCTATCTGGGATGATAATATTTGCTTCGCCGGGGACTTCTGTGTCGGCAAAAGCGATCTCGCCGATACCGAGACGGTCGCCGCCAGCCCCAGCACCCGGCTGACCAAAGTAGGTCGATGTGGCTTCGACGCGCACGTAGCGGGCATCGACTTGAGTGAAACCAAAGCTCTGGCGGAGGGTGTCTTCCTGCAGGGCGGTGAAGGATGGATTGAGCGTGATGGTCGTTCCGTATGACTCGTCGCCAAGCCCTGCGGCCCCGCCCTCGGCATCCGATGCGAAGCTGAGGTTGAAGTCACGCATACCATTGGCATTGCCGAGCGAGTATCCCCAATAGCTAATTTCGTTCAAGGGGACATCGGAACCGAAATCAAACCAGATATACTCCGGGCCTGCGTGCACGGAAATATAGTCAGAAGGAAAACCCCCAGGATCGTTGGTATACCAATTATTGGCGCCGCCGGTCTTGTTATGAGGCTCAGCAGCATTGAATCCGACACCAGAACCACCGGCCAGATTGGAATCACCGCCCGGATTATCCGAGACCATATTGTGGGCGAAAGCGGTGATCGGTCGGAAGTCGGCGGCTTGTATCGAACAAAGCGGCGACAAGCCAAGGGCGATTGAAAAGGCAGGGATGGTGAATTTCATAAGCTGATCGAGGAGTCGGGTCTTTAAAAAACGTCCTTACTAGTTAACTAGTAAGGACGCCTGAAATAAATTCTGTTGGGTTTGAGGCGCCTTTAGTCGCGCTTTCGACGGAGCAAGAGACCTGCACTGGCTAGGCCAAGGAGTGCAAGTGTATTTTTCATGTTCATTAGGTTTGTTGGGGGCAGAGCCTAATCAATCAAACTCTACCCAACTTATAAAGCCTCGGAGGCTATCTAACAGAGGGATGATCGTCAAGAAGAAACTTCTTGGTCCTCTCGCAAAGCGAGCGCGGCTTCCGCGCAGCGTCGCCCGTCTAAAGCTGCCGATACAATCCCTCCGGCGTAACCCGCCCCTTCTCCACAAGGATACAAGCCGACTACATCAGGGTGTTGCAAATCATCACCACGGGGAATTCTCACCGGAGAACTGGTCCGCGTTTCGAAGCCGATTAAGAGGGCATCGGGACCGGCGTAGCCGCGGATCATTTTACCAAACTTCCGCAAACCTCCGGCGAGGCGCTCGCTAATGGGCTTGGGAAGGATTTCATCAAGCCGCACTGACATGAGACCGGGAAAATAACTCGTCTCTGGAAGCTCTTTCGACAGCTTGCCTGCTAAGAAATCAGTCACGCGTTGCGCGGGAGCGACCTGTCCTCCCCCCCCAGCCTTTTTGGCCAGTTGCTCGATTTTCTTTTGATAACGAATCCCGCGAAAAACGTCATCGCCAGGACAATCCTCGGGCTCGATCCCCACGACCATGCCGCTGTTGGCAAAGGGAGAGTCACGACGCGAAAGGCTCATGCCATTGACGACCACTTCGTCATTCTCGGTTGCAGCCGGCACCACAAATCCACCCGGACACATGCAGAAGGAATGCACGCTTCGTCCCTTGATCGTAGTCGCCAGGGCATAGCGAGAAGCTGGAAGATTCTCATCGCGCTTCTCTCCCGATTTCAAATGATACTGCGCTTGATCAATGAATCCCTGTGGATGCTCGATCCGCACACCAACCGCAAAGGGCTTGGCTTCAAGAAGGATTTTTTTCGCATGCAAGAGCTCGTAGATATCCCGCGCCGAATGTCCCGTCGCCAGGATCATCGAGTCTCCGCGAAACTCACGACCATCCGAAGTTGCCACGCCCTTCATCTTTCCGTCATCAAGAAGAAACTCCGTCACCTTGGCCCCAAAATGAACTTCGCCACCTGCGGCAATGACGGACTCACGCATCGCCATGACCACCTTCGGAAGGAGGTTCGAGCCAATATGCGGATGGGCTTCCACGAGGATTTTCTCCGGAGCACCATGCGCGACGAGGGTGCGATAAACCTCCGCTACCGGGCCGCGCTTTTTGGCACGGGTGTAGAGCTTGCCATCGGAAAAGGTTCCCGCTCCGCCTTCTCCGAAGCAGTAGTTTGATTCCTCAATGACACGTCCCTCCCGCATGATGGGTGCGAGATCAAACCGACGCGCCGAGGCATCTTTCCCGCGCTCCAGAATGATCGGCTTGTGTCCCAATTCCAAACACCGCAAGGCCGCAAACATCCCTGCCGGACCACACCCTACGATGACGATTTTTTTCGTGTCGGGTTTAGGAGAGGGAGCGCTCCACGCAATCTCAGGACTGGGCTCGAGTTCCTCATCGACTCCCACCTCAAATCGCAGACGGTATTTTACCGGAGCCTTCCGGGCGTCGAGAGAGCGCTTCAGCAAGCGATGCCCCTTCAAACTCTCCGGCGCAACACGAAGTTTCTTGGCCAGGCGGGCAGGCCAAAGATTCTCGTTCGCGGCCTCACCGGGAGTGAGCACTAATTCGACAGTTCTAACAGGCATGTGAAATTAGATCGTCTCAGCCTCTTCCTCCTCGGGCTCAGGCTCGGGAAGTTTGACGAAGCGAAGTTGCTCAATACGACGACCGTCCGTGCTGGTCACGGTGGCCTCAAAGCCTTCCACCTCGACGGCCTCGCCGGGCTCGGGAAGGTGTCCAAGTTGCTGGACGATGTATCCGCCGATCGTGCTCACTTCACCACTTTCCAAATCAATGGACGGTTCGTGGTCGGATAATTCATTAAGCGGAAGTCCGCCCTCCACGGCAAACTCATCTTCGCTAATTCTCAAGAAGTCCGTTTCTTCCTCTTCATCAAATTCGTCGTGAATATTTCCGACAAGCTCGCCCATGATATTGTCCATGAAGACCAAGCCCGCAGGGTCTCCGAATTCATCCACCACCAAGGCCAGTTGCGCACATTCCTTGAGGAAAAACTGCAAGAGGTCATCGAGCCGCATCGTCTCCGGCACCACTTTCAACTCCCGTTTGATATGACGAAGGTCCTGATCATGCGCGCTCATCAAACGAAGGACGTCCTTAATATGAATCAAGCCCTCCGTTTGATCAAGGTGCCCCTGCACCAAGGGGAAACGGGTGTGCTTGCTCGCAATGGCCAGCTCAAGGTTCTCCCCAAATTCCTTTTCCAAATCGAGGAAGATCACTTCGCCGCGAGGCGTCATCACGTCCTTCACTGAAACGTCGTTAAGCTCGAGAGCATTGATCAAAATCTCACGCTCAGTTTCCGTTACCTCCTGCTGGCGCTCGCTCTCTTCCACCAACAAGGCCAATTCCTCTGAACTGTGCACCGCTTCCCCTTCGGAGACCGGATCGATGCGGAAGATTTTCTTCAGCAAGAAATTCGCAGTACCATTCAAGACCGCAATGGCCCAGCTGAAACTCACATAGAAAATATGCAAGGGTCGGGCAATCCATAGGGTGGTTTGGAGCGACTTGCGAATAGCGATCGACTTGGGAAGCAACTCACCAATCACCACATGGAGAAAGGTGAACGAAAGAATAGCGACAATGTAAGAGATCCAACCAATCCAAAAGGTTGAGATCGCTCCCGTGTTGTAGAGGAAGGGACCAATTAATTTGGCAACAAAGGGCTCTCCCAATCCACCAAGAGCCAAAGAGGCGATAGTGATGCCCAGCTGGTTCGCCGAAAGATAGCCGTCAAGTTCCCCGACGACGTGTTTGGAAATCCTAGCCCGCCGCGGTTTTTTTTCCAACTCACCTTCGATCTGGCTGGGACGAACTTTAACAATGGCAAACTCCGAGGCCACGAAGAAGGCATTTAGGAGAAGAAAGAAAACGATCCCTAAAAGATAGGCGACTACCTTCCAAAGCTCCATCGGCTCGGAATAGACCGCGTGATCATTCGCCGCCAATATTGAAAAGGACTCTATCATCATCGGACAGACTTACACCTTATCGTAACCCCCGTCGCAGTTCTTGCGCAGGACATGAAATCCGGACGCTTTCGCCTCGGAGTCCGAGTGCTCTTTGGTGGCGACCTTGGTATTGACCTGACTTACCCGCTTGCGGACCGGGTGACGGCAAAGGGGACATTTCTCAAGAGCCTCCCTATTAACCGGACGTTGTAATTCGAAGCCTTTGACGCAAACGCGACAACTTCGCTCCGGGTCCTCCGGAGATTCGGATTGATATTCGTAGATCGGCATGGGCGTGGGGCAGATGGGGTCGGGGCGACAGCAACGCCCCATCAACCGGACCGATAACCTAACCTACCAAGAGGACTTTGTCACTCCGGGAAGCAGGCCGGCGGAGGCCATTTCGCGGAAAGTAATCCGGGAAAGACGGAAGCGGCGCAGGAAGGCACGGCGACGGCCGGTCACTTCACAACGGTTCACCAAACGTGTTGGGCTTGCGTCACGAGGAAGCATGGTCAAACCAACATAATCCTTCTCCTTCTTCAGTTGGTGACGAAGGTCAGAGAACTTAGCGACGGTCTTAGCTTTGCGCTTATCGCGCTCAATCCAGCATTTTCTTGCCATGGGAGGGCGAGAGATAGGCAGAATCGCCGATGAAGCAAGGAATTTTTGATCTTTTTGACGAAGTTTTTTGAGAACCTGGAATTTCGCCATGATTCCATGCCAATTCATTAAGTGATATTAACAAATCTCCATTCCTTTTGATATCGCCTTGCTTTGTTCTACCCCGGAATCTACCTCCCGATATGGACCGACCCGATGGACGCGCAATTCCCGACCTCCGCCCAATTTCCTTCACTCCCAACGTCGCCCCGCACGCCACGGGCTCTGTTTTGGTCTCATTTGGCAATACCCGCGTTATTTGCGCCGCCACCATCGAGGAAAAAGTGCCTGGCTGGATGAAATACCAGGGTGTCGAGGGTGGATGGATCACCGCCGAGTATTCCATGCTCCCCTACTCCACTCATGACCGGAAATCCCGCGACATCAGCCGCGGCAAGCTCGACGGACGTTCCTCCGAGATCCAGCGCCTCATCGGACGCTCCCTCCGCGCCGTCATTGATCTTAAAAAGCTCGGCAAACGCACGATCTGGGTTGATTGCGATGTTCTCCAGGCTGATGGAGGCACCCGTACCGCCTCAATCACCGGTGGCTGTGTCGCCGTCGCCATTGCCCTTAATCGCCTGATGGGAAAAGGGCTCCTCAAGGATTTCCCTCTTCGTAAGTTGGTCGCGGCGGTCAGCGCCGGGATTTACCAAAACGAAGCCATCCTCGATCTCAATTACCCGGAAGACCGCGACGCTTCGGTTGATTTTAATGTCGTGATGACCGAAAGCGGTGAGTTTGTGGAACTACAAGGCAGTGGCGAGGAAGATGTCTTCACCAGCGAGCAAATGACCGCCATGCTGGATCTCTCACGAGATGGGATTACCAAGCTCGTTGAACTTCAAAAAGAAGCGATCATCGCGGCGGACAAGCCCTCGTCCGGCGACTTGGACGGATTAGCTGCAAGTTTTCAGCACTGAACCGAGCTTTTATCTTGCCGTAGCAACGACCAAGTCTACTTTTACGCGGAGAGATGGGCAATTGCTCACCTCCGGATAAAAAACTGGAGGGGAGACCCTCAAACAACCATAAACTGAAAAATGAAACTGACAAAAAAACAGATGCGAAAGGGCTTCACCTTGGTGGAACTCCTCGTGGTGATTGCGATTATTGCCGTCCTTGCAGGACTGGCGACACCCGCGATTCTGAAAGCCAAGAAGAGTGCCGACAAAGCGAAGACCATTAGTAATGCCAAGCAGATTGGTATCGCGATGACAGAATTCGACAACCAGTACGGAGAATTTCCCTCCGACGTGACCCGCGACCTCCTTGAGGACGAGGGTGAGGAAGTGCCCATTGGCGACAGCGCGAATGACTACCTCGCACAGCTCCTGATCTCCAGGGTTCTGGACAGTGAGAAGGTCTTCTACGCAAAAGGCGTCAGAGGAGTCCGCGAAGGAGACGACGTCTTCAACACCCGCGACAAAGCTCTTGAGAAAAGTGAAAACGGCTTTGGCTACATCATGCTCAATGATGGGACCGGGCTCTCTCAAAGCTACGGACAAAGTTCGATTCCAGTGGTTTGCGCTCCTCTGAAAAGTGGCGGCATTGACCCCGTCTTCGACGAAGGTGCTTACAACAACGAGTATGTTTATCTGAAGTTGGACTCCTCGGTGGGAACCGGCAAAATCAAGGACGGCAAAGCCCTCCTGAAAGGACAGGGCAAAACCACGATCACCACCAACGGTGAAGGCACCATGTGGGGGAGCACCGATCAGGCGACGGTGAAAGCTCCTGCTGCCATTCAGTAATCGCTGATTCGCAAGTCTATTTAACTACAGAAACCGACCTTAACTACAGAAACGGACCTCTTCGGAGGTCCGTTTTTTTATGCTCTCGAAAATGTCGGTTGCCGGATCAGCGGACTCTGCCATCCTAGCTACAATTAGTCATGCCAGAACACCCGATATTGCCCCCTACCAACCCCGGAGCCTTTCTCCCTTATCCCATCTCCACCCTGAGTCCCCGGATTATCCCCAACGACCTCTCCAACTTCAAATCCCGTGGCATTAGTCAAATCGAACGCGACCTGCAATTGAAGCTCGAGAAAATGCGCGAGGAATACATCGCGACCGTCGAGCATTTCAACTGGAACAAACTCGTTTACGAAGCCGAGATCAACTTTGAGCCCATTGTGGGAGAGGTTTATCACCTCTATTCCATGCGGGACAAAAACCATCTTTCCATGATTGCCCCGGAGCAATGGTCGCAGAAACACCTCGCCAGCTTCAGGCTTAACCTCGATCGCCAATGGGACTTGATCGAAGCCTCGGTAGAAGCGCGCTCGCTTTTTGCCGAAAATGAGGATATACCGGATTGATTCTTAACATGATTCACCCCACCGCGATTATCTCCCCAAAAGCCGAACTCGGCACTGATGTCGAAATCGGCCCCTATTCAGTCATCGAAGCAGGTGTGCAATTGGGAGACCGCTGCAAGCTCCACTCCCACGTCGTCGTTCACGGCGAGAGCACCATCGGATCGGAAAATGAATTCTTCCCCTTCTCCGCCATCGGCATCAAATCACAGGACCTCAAGTATGCCGGAGAACCGACCCGACTCGAAGTCGGCGACCGCAATGTCTTTCGCGAAAACAGCACCGTCCATCGAGGAACCTTGGAGGACACCCTCACCAAGATCGGTAGCGACAATTTCTTCCTAGCCTACTCACACGTCGCGCACGATTGCCAGGTCGGCAATCACGTCATCCTCTCCAATAACGGGACCCTTGGCGGCCATGTTATCGTGGAAGATTATGTCGTCGTTTCTGGGCTCTCCGGCGCCCATCAATTTTGCCGCATCGGACAACATTCCATCGTCGGAGGCTGCACAAAAATCGTGCAAGATGTCCCACCTTTCACCATCGTCGATGGCAATCCCGCATCGGTCCGCGGCATTAACCAAGTCGGACTGCAACGCCGGGGGTTCTCCGACGAGAACATCAAGGCCCTGCGCACAGCCTATAAAAAACTCTTCCTAAAAAAGGACCTCAATCTCTCCAAGGTCATTGAAAGCCTTCCTACTGAGCTCAGTGAGCAGGCCAGCGTAGCCAAGCTCCTCTCCTTTATCACCAACTCCGAGCGAGGAGTCATTCGCTAGCCTACCGCCCCCGATC
>JAKMEV010000348.1:0-15620 GCA_022425785.1 Akkermansiaceae bacterium
GCGGGGGGATGAGACGCCAGGGAGGGGTGAGTAGATATTATGGAGCGGCGAATGACTCCGCTCTTGAAATGGAGGTTGGAATGCTCCGAGACAAAGGACTCAGGGCCGCGCGTGCCTCAGCAATGGCTCCGGCGGTGAGTATGGATTTTGAAGCAAAGTCGGATGGCTTCGGAGATGGTAATGGGGCGGGGCTTGTTGCAGCGCAACAAAATCCCGATGTCTCTCAAGTGACGGCCCGGAAGAATTTGCAGGAGACGGCCTTCTTTTATCCTACGCTCATCAGCGATGCGGATGGTAAAGTGCGTGTCAGTTTCACGATGCCCGAGGCCTTGACGAAGTGGCGCTTTCTTGGAATGGCCCACGATGCGAATTTCCGCTCGGGCCTGCTGGCAGGAGAAACGGTGACGGCCAAAGATCTTATGGTGCAACCAAACCCGCCGCGTTTTTTGCGGGAGGGAGATGTTCTGGAATTCACGGTCAAGGTGACCAATCAAAGTAAAAAAGAGCAAAGCGGAACAGCGAGGTTGACCTTGGCCGATGCCGCAACCGACAAGGACCGGACGGCGGCGATGGGGATCGAATCGCCTGACCAAAAATTCACGATACCAGCCAAGGAGAGCCGGACTTTGAAATGGAAGATCGCGGTGCCGGATGGGGCGGGATTTCTGAAATACAAAGCGGTCGCGGCGACCGGTGATCTCACCGATGGCGAAGAAGGATGGCTTCCGGTGATCTCACGGCGGATTCTGGTGACCGAGTCGATGTCGTTACCGATCCGGAATGCCGGGAGCAAGAAATTTGAATTCACCAAGTTGCTGGAGAGTGGTGATTCCGAGACTTTGGAAGATCGTTTCCTCCACGTGCAGGTGGTTTCGCAACCGGCCTGGTATGCCGTGATGGCCTTGCCCTATTTGATGGAGTATCCGCATGAATGTTCCGAGCAGACCTTCAATCGATATTATGCCAACGCGCTGGCGCGGCACATTGCGGGATCTGATCCGAAGATGCGCCGGATCTTTGATCAATGGAAAGCGGGTGGTGATACGCTCGACAGCCCACTGATGAAGAATGCGGATTTGAAGGGGATCTTATTGGATGAAACGCCCTGGCTTCGTGAAGCTAAGAACGAAGCAGAGGCGAGACGTCGGGTGGGTTTGTTGTTTGATGAAAACCACATGAACCACGAGTTGGAAAAAGCGCTTCGCAAATTGAGCAAGATGCAACGCGGCGATGGCTTGTGGCCGTGGTTTCCGGGGGGGCAGGGAAGTGAGTATATTTCGCTCTATGTGACGACGGGGTTCGGGCGTTTGCGGTCGCTCGGTGTCGAGACGGACATCACGCCAGCGATGAAGGCCCTGCCGTCATTGGATGCCGCCGTTACCAGAAGGTATGAGGGTTTGCGAGAGAGTGGGAATCTCGATCGGAATAATCTCAGTTCGTGGATAGCGCATTATCTCTACACGCGAACCTTTTTCCTGAAGGACAAGAAGTTGAGTCAGCGGGATAAGGTGGCATTCGACTACTTTGTTGGTCAGGCCAGAAAGAATTGGGCGAGCTTATCCAGCCGGATGTCGCGGGCGCATGTGGCCTTGGCCCTGCATCGTTTGGGCCAGAAGGATGTTCCCAAATTGGTGACGCGTTCCTTTAAGGAAAACGCAAAAGTTACCGAAGAGCAGGGGATGTTCTGGAAAGACAGCGAGGGAGAAGGTTGGTGGTGGTGGCAGGCGCCGATTGAGACGCAGGCGATGATGATCGAGGCGTTTCGGGATGTAGATCAGGATGCCAAGGCGGTTGATGATTGCCAGGTTTGGTTGATCAAGCAGAAGCAGGTCGGTGATTGGAAGACGACCAAGGCGACGGCGGACGCGGTCTATTCATTGTTGATGGGTGGACGGAATCTCTTGGGATCGGATGCTCTTCTGAAGATCTCGCTCGGCGGAGCAGAGGTGAAGCCGGAGAAAGTCGAAGCTGGAACGGGATTTTATGAGAGCCGCTTTGTTGAGGCTGCCGTGAAGCCGGAGTTCGGAAAGATCGAGTTAACCAAGAGCGATGAGGGGGTGAGTTGGGCCAGCGTGCATTGGCAGTATCTCGAAGATATGGCGAAGGTGACGAAGGCCGAAGGCCAGCAATTGAGACTGGAGAAGAAATTATTTGTGCGGAAGAATACCGGTAAAGGTCCGGTGCTAATACCTCTGAACGGCGCGGTTAATGTCGGCGATGAACTGGTAACCCGGGTGATTTTAAAAAACGACCGCGCGATGGAATTTGTGCATCTGAAGGATCTGCGAGGCAGCGGAACCGAGCCGACCAATGTGATGAGCGGGTATCGTTGGCAGGATGGCTTTGGTTACTATGAAGTGACCCGTGACACTGCGAGTCACTTCTTTATCGATCGACTGCCGCCGGGCACGCATGTCTTCGAAACGAGAGTGCGAGTGCAACATGCGGGGGAATACCAAACCGGAATCGCAGAAGCGCGTTGCATGTATGCCCCGGAGTTCGCCTCCCATAGCGCGAGCGTGGGGATTCAGGCGGAGTGAGACCTATTTCTTTTCGGTGATTTTGATATTGCGGAAAGAAATCGACATGTCGCGGTTGCCGTGGAGCTGGAGGCCGAGCGGTCCTTTGGGGATGGCGGTGTCGGAGGTGTAGGTGATGCCTTCCACGCCGTTGAGCCAGGTCTTGTAGGTGCTTCCTTTGACTTCGATTTTGAGGGTGTTCCAGTCCTTGGGCTTGACGGCGGCGATCGCTTCTTTTCCCTCGACTGGATAGCCCTTGCCGGGAATGTAAGGCGAGGCGGTGAGGTCGCGCTTGAGTGAGCCGGAGATGCCGATTTGGATTTGATCCTTGGCGCGTTTGATCATGATTCCGGAATCAATGGTGCCTTCGCCGTTTTTAAACTCGAGGGTGAGGGTGAAGTCGGTGAACTCTTTAGTGGTCCAGAGGAGTGAGCCGGCTTTCTTGGGATCGGATTGGCAGTGGATGGTGCCATCCTTGACGGTCCAATGAGTGGCCTTGCTTTTTGAGTCGATGCGCCATTGGTCGAGGTTCTTTCCGTTAAAGAGAGACTCTTCGGCCAGGGAAGAGATTGGGAGGAGAAGAGCGAGAGCGGGAAGAAGTGATTTGAGTTTCATGAATGGAAGTGAAGGCTAGGGGAAATAAAACGTGATGAGGTAAAGAAATGTATCAGGATATTGCTGTTTGGGCTGCCGGAGCTGACTGCCTGCAACTCAGGGATGAGGTTGATGGCAGCTGGTTTTCTATGGTTGGGGGTCCTTGGTCTATGCGTGGATGGTAATCGGTGGGGTAGGCGCTGAGTTGAACTTCTTCTTCATCGTAAATCAAACTGTCGGCTTTTTGGTAGTGATCGCTGGAATTGCTGCTCGACTTGACGGGGAAGGGGCGGGGATACTCTGCCTGATCTTATGACTATGAAATCGCTCGTCTTTGCCGCCCTCCTTCTTCCGCTCACCGCCGGGGAGGTTCCCCAATGGAAATCACTCTTTAATGGAAAGGACCTTTCCGAATGGGTCGATGTGAATACCTCGCCTGAGACCTGGACAGTGAAAGACGGCCTCCTGGTCTGTACCGGGAAGCCGATCGGCGTGATGCGTTCTAAGAAGCAGTATGAGAATTTCATTTTGCATATCGAATGGCGTCACATGAAAGCTGGAGGGAATTCCGGAGTCTTCGTCTGGAGTGAGGGCTCGACGCCCAAGAATCGTCCGCTCCCCAAAGGGATGGAGGTGCAGATGCTGGAATTGGAGTGGCCTAAGATTCATGCGGGTAAGGACGGGAAGCCCAGGCATATTGGTTATGTTTCGGGTGAACTTTTTGGAGCAAATGGCCTGACTGCGACTCCGGCGAACCCGCGGGGAAATCGCAGCATGTCTTATGAGCTACGCTGCAAAGGGAAGGGCGAGTGGAACACCTATGATGTGGTTTGCGTTGATGGCACGGTGAAGTTGTCGATCAACGGGAAGTTTGTGAATAGCATTAGCAATTCGTCAGTTCGGAAAGGCTATCTCTGTTTAGAGGCCGAGGGTTCTCTGATCCACTTCCGCAACATCCAGATTATGGAATTGCCACCAGGGATAATCACGCCGGAACAGACCGCGCCGGTTGTCGGTAAGTAGAAATTCTGATAAGCCCTCGCCATGACTTCAGAGAATCACTCGGGATCTTCGCGACGGAGATTTTTTCAAGGCATCGGTGCTTCGGCTATCGTGGGTTCGACTTTGTCCTCAGCCGAAGCGAAGCCGGTTGCGAGAAAAGGTCGCATCAAGCAAGTCATTGCGGCTTGGCCATTTGCAAAAGGAGCGGGCTGGAGTCAGACGGATTTGATCAAGCATGCCAAGGCTCTCGGAGTGGCCGGGGTGGAATTATTTTCCGCCGATGAGCTGGCTCAGCTAAAAGGAACGGGTTTGGTTTGTGGCGCGACTCGGACGCATTCCTTTGTGCGTGGTATGAATAATAAGGGACATCACCCCGAGGTGTTTGCGGCGCTGGAAAAGGCGCTGGTGGCGACGGGGGCGATGGGCTTTCCCAATGTCATGACTTTCACCGGAATGCTGGATACCTCGAAGGAAGAGAATGGAAGCGTGGTGAGCCGCGAAGAGGGATTTAACAACTGCGTCGAGGGCTTTAAGAAAATGGCCAAGATTGCTGAGAGGAACAAAGTCTCAATGGTGATCGAGCCACTGAATTCAAAAGTCGCCGAACCAATGATGGGGCACCCGGGATACCACGGCGATCATATTGACTACTGTGTCGAGATCGTGAAGGCGGTGTCGTCGCCGGGATTGAAAGTTCTCTTCGATGCCTACCATGTGCAGATCATGGATGGAGACCTGGTTCGCCGGATCGAGCAGCACGCCGAGTTCATCGGCCACGTGCAGATCGCGGGCAATCCGGGTCGCGGCGAGATTGGGGATGACCAGGAAATCAACTACGTGGGAGTGATGAAGGCCTTGCTCAAGGTGGGCTACACCGGTTACGTGGGGCACGAGTGGATTCCCAAGCGCGATGCGCTCAAGGGACTGGAAGAGGCGATTTCAATTTGCGACGTATAGTTTTTAGAATGATGAGAAAAATATCACAAATGGTTATGGGAACTTTGGCCCTTCTTTCCGGGGCGGCTGTGGCTTCCCCGGTGGATGGGTCACGGCCTAATATCGTGTTTATCCTGGCCGACGATGTGGGCTGGAATGAATTTGGTTTTAATGGATTGGATCCAAAGTTGACCCCGCATATCAACAAGCTGCGCAAGGACGGTGTGAGTTTGGATAATTTCTATGTCCATGCGGTCTGTGCCCCGACCCGCGCGGCCTTTCTTACCGGGCGCTACGCCTTCCGGACCTGGAGTGACTGGCGTTCGGAGGACTTTGGTAAGCCGAGTTATCTTGCGAAGCTCGGGATGAAATTGGTCAAGAACGAGGCGGGAGAAGAAACGCGCCGGATTCATGGCTTGAGCACCAAAGAACGCACTGTTGCCGAGTTACTGAAAGACGCGGGATACTTCACCTCGATTGCCGGGAAATGGCATTGCGGGGAGTGGTTGCCCGGACAGCTCCCGATGGGGCAGGGCTTCATGCATCAGTATGGGCATTACGGCTGGGGGATTGATTATAACAACAAGTGTATCCTTCACAATGCGCCCGCCCGCTTTGTTGTTTATGATTGGCATCGTAATCAGAAGCCGGTTTACGAGCCGGGATACGCCACCGACTTGATCGCCAGCGAGGCCGTCAATGTGATTGCCAATCACCGCATGACTCAGAGCGGGAAGAGAGAGCAACAGCCCCTCTTTATGTATGTCGCCTTTAATGCGATCCATGGTCCGCTGGAAGAAATTCCGCGCTACGTCGAAGAATATGGCAAGCGTTATGCCGCTCTGAAGTGTCTCGATGATGCGGTGGGTCGTATTGTGGGAGCAGTCGACGAAAGTGGATATAAGGACAACACGCTCGTGATTTTTGCCAACGATAACGGTGGTCTCCGTGAAGAAATGAATGCACCGTATCGGGGGACCAAGAATACCAACTACGAAGGAGGAGTGCGCGTTCCCTGCCTGATGCGTTGGCCGGAAAAGGTCAAGCCCGGCAGCACCAACAGCGGCATGATGCATGTGACGGATTTCTACAATACCTTCGCTACTTTGGCGGGAGGTTCGCTTAAGCAGGAGCGCAAACTCGACGGCATGAATATGACGGATGTCATTTTTGGCGATGCCAAGAGTAAGCGCGATGAGATTGTCTTCGAGGTGTCGGGGAGTGTGCGCTTTCCGGCGATTCGGAAAGGGGATTACAAGCTCGTTGGAAAAGAGCTTTATAATATCGTCGAGGATCCGGGTGAGAAAAAGGACATCGCGGCCGGGAATCCCAAGGTGGTTGCCGAGTTGACTCAACTCGTCGAGGCCTATAGCAAGGAGCGTCCGCCACTTACTGGAATGGATCGCCTCATGAGCCCAGCCCTGCCTTGGGTTTATGGTCAGGAGGAAAACGAGAATGTTCCCCAGTGGATCAAAGACGAGGTTTCAAAAATCCGGGCAACCCAACCCCAGACCTGGGCTCCCGGCACGACGCCATGGCCCCAGGCGCCGAAGGACGGGAAGATTATCTATACCGGCGACGGGCGATAGAAATTAATTTTGTCTTACGCAGACCCCCTCGCCGAGCCTCGGCGGGCCAAGGAGGCTGCGTGGGCCTTTGTCGTTAATCTTCGACCTCGGGAATCGGATCGTTCTTTCCCACTTTCTTGCCTTCCCAGATCACCTCCTTGGTTTTCGGGTCGTAGGTGATGATGCGGGCTTTTGACTTAGGGACCGGAGGGAGGTTGCCTTTGGGGAGGAATTTCGCGAGAGCGTCGGCTTTCGCCCGGTGTGCTTTGGCGACTGGCTTCTTGGCAAGAAGGTTATGCCATTCGTTGGGGTCGTTGGGGTGATGGTAGAGTTCCTCTGAGCCATCGGCGTAGCGAATGTAGCGCCAGTCTTTTGTGCGGATGCCATGGTTGTGTGCGCCGTGGGTGGTGATGGCGGGCTGGGTTCGTGGAGTGGCGGGCTCATTAAGTTGCGGAATTAGGGAGAGTCCCTGCAGGGGATGCTTCGGTGAATCGATCTTCAGGAGGTCGCAGAGAGTGGGGTAAATATCGAGGAGCTCGGCGGGTTCCTGAACAACTTGGTTGGGCTTCAGTCCGGAGCCGGCGAAGATGAGGGGGACTCGGGTTCCGTCGTCCCAGAGGGTGTTCTTTCCGGTAATTTGTTTTTCGCCGATGTGCCAACCGTGGTCGGACCAGAGGACGATGATGGTGTTTTTATCAAGGCCGGTTTCCTTGAGTTTCGTCATGATGCGGCCGACCTGATGATCCACGAAGGTGGTGCAGGCGAGGTAGGAGCGGGTGAGGTTTTCCCATTCCTTGGCTTCTTGAAGAAACTTCAGACGGGGCTCGGGAAGTTTCCAGTGGATATACCAGGAGAAGCGCGGGGTGTCGTCGCGGTCAGTGGGATGAATGGCCGGGAGCTTCAGAGTGTCGAGCGGATGCTGGTCGAACCACTTCTGGGTGGCAAAGCAAGGGACGTGTGGAAGGAAGAATCCGGCAGCGCAGAAGAATGGTTTGCCGTCTTTGTTGGCAGCCTGCTTGTCTAGGAAGTCGACGGCCCAGGTGGCGATCTTGTGATCGCCCTTGTCTTCGTCCTTGTGAGGGAAGACGCCCCAATCGACAAGTTTATGGGGTGATGGAGGGTTTTTGACGAGGCGTTCTTTGGGGAAGGGAGCGCCGGTGGCTCTGGGTCCTGTTTCATGCCACTCAAGGTGTTTGCCCTTTGTTTGTTTGCCATATCCTCCGTGGAAGATCTTTCCGGCCATCGCGGTGTGGTAGCCGTTGTTGGCGAGGTGTTGGGCGAGGGAAGCGTGATCTTGATATTCGGGAACCTGACGGAAGAAGGGTGCAAGTCCGTAGATGCCGGTGGAGTCGGGACGAAGACCGAGCATGAGGGAACAGCGGGAGGGGTTGCAAAGGGGCGACTGGCAATGGGCGTTGTTGAAGAGGGTTCCGCTCTTGGCGAGCGCATCAATATGGGGAGTTTTTGAATTCGGGTGGCCGTTCAGGCAGCCGATCCAGTCGTTTTGGTCATCAATGGCGATGAAGAGGACGTTGGGCTTTTTGGCTCCTTGAAGAAGCGAAACGGAAAGAAAGAAGAGAAGAAATTTTCGAAGCATGATTGGGAGAAGTTGGCAGAATGAGTATCGAGATAAAGGGAGAAGATTGATTTTTGGTTGGACCTTGTTGAAGGGCTCCTGTTCAGATTATTTCGCTATTTACTTGAGATAGAGTACGCGGCTGGCGACTTCGGCTTTCTTGTTGTTGACCCAGGAGGCGGTGAGTTTTGAAGCATCGAACTTGTATCCGGGTTTGCTGTCTTGCAGAACGACGACGGTATTCAGGATCAGATTGGCTAGGATGTGGTCCTCGGTGGCGTTGAGGACTTCGGTGAGAACAGGGCGGGGATCCTGTTGTCCGGTCAGGCCGAGAAACTCCGCAGCGCGGGTTCGCACGAGTGGCTCGGCATCGTCTGCGGCGAGTTTTTTGGCCTGTTCGTAAAAGGGAGCAGCCTGCTTTCCAAAGCTACTGCAAACGATGAGTCCCCAGTAGCATTCCCATGGGTTTTTTGAATCGAGGGCTGTGGCAATTCTCTCTTTGGCCTCTACGAAACTCTTTAGGCTGAGGTCGGCGGTTTCGATGAGTTTGGCGATCTCGGATTTGTGTTTCTGACCAAAGGCGACAGGGTTGTCGGTAGCTGTCTTGAGAAAGACCGGCTCAGGATAGAAGCTAAGGTCGGGCATGCCTTTGAGCCTCTTTTGAAGGAGAGTGCGGAGCTCAAGGAGCGTTTTTTGATGAGCCGGATCACTCGCGAGGTTCTTCACTTCGTCGGGATCGGATGAGAGGTCGTAGAGTGTTTCGGCCGGCCGGGCTTTGAAGAACTGTTCTTGGGCTGCGTTGAGTTTTCCGGAGAGATAGAGTTCGCGCCATTGCGCGAAGGGTGTCTGTTTATAGCGGTATTCATTGTAGAGCCCGTCGAAGTTGAATGGTTGATAATTGCGGGAGTAGCGGAACTTCCCTTTTCGCAAAGTACGAACGAGGTCGTATTTCTCGTCGAAGCGATCGGCGTATCCAAAAGATTGGTCGCGTTTGTTGAGTTCCTCAAGTGTGACCTCTTTGCCGAGGAAGGGTTTGCCATCGATGGCGGCAGGAATTTCGACCCCGGCGAGACTAAGCACGGTGGCGGAGAGATCAACGAATTCGACGAAGCCATCGACGCGGGTTCTGGCGGGCGCGGGGGCAAGGTGCTGCCAGTTTTTGGGAACGGAGACGACCATGGGCACGCGCAGGCCGCTTTCGTTGGCGTAGCCTTTGCTACCGGGCATCACGCCGCCGTGATCGCCGTAGTAGAAGATGAAGGTATCGTCGAGGAGCCCATCTATTTCGAGTTTTTTGAGGAAAGCTCCAATCTGTGTATCAACTGTCATGTGGCTGTCGAGATAGTGGGCGTAGGAGCGCCGAAAGACGGGCGTGTCTGGATGGTAGGCGGCGAGACTAACTTTGGCGGGATCGGTCTTGAGTTGGAACTTCAACGGATCGCCGAAGGTTTTGCCCTCGTGAGTCGTGCCGAAGTTTTGCACGTGGAAGAATGGTTGCCCGGGCTTTCGGTTCCTGTAGCTCGCTTTGCGGGATGAGGCATCCCAGACGCCTTTCTTATCGGCCGGATGGAAGTTGTAGTCTTCTTTGGAATTATTGGTGGTGTGGTAGCCGTTTTTGCGAAGATACCAGGGGAACATCTTGAGTCCCTCGGGCATGGCGACGGTGGCTTGTTTGCGATGGTATTGCGCGCCGAGACGGGGGGCGTAGCAACCGGAGATGATGGTGCTGCGGGCGACAGAACAAACGGGAGCGCAGGAAAAGGCGTTGTTGAACGTAATGCCGACTCTGGCTAGGCGTTCGACATAGGGCATGGGGGCGCCGCCTTCGTTGTAGAGGCGAAGCCACTTGGCGGAATTGTCCTCGCTGACAATCCAAACGATGTTGGGCCTGTCCTGTTTGGCGTGAGCCGCGAATGAGACGAGGCAGGCGAGGAGGAGAAATCTGGTGATCTTCATAGGTCGTGGGAAAAGCTGACCTATGATACCTCGTTTCGAGAAGGATTATTTCCCCTCAATGTCGTCGAGGCTGGCGATCGGTTGGGGGAGCGAGATAGCCATGCTGCTTTGGCCTCCTAGTTCCCTTATCTTCTCAGTTTGGTCGCCTTGGGCTATTTCAGATTTCCCAGTCGTTGACAAGGTCGTCAAAATTCAGAAGCTCCTCCCAAATGAGAACGCTTGCGATTGGAGATATTCACGGATGTTTGGACGTGTTGAAATTGATTTGGAAGACGATTGATCCGCAGCCCGAGGATCAAATTATCTTCATGGGTGATTACGTTGACCGCGGTCCTGATTCAAAGGGCGTGATTGATTATCTCATTGGGTTGGAGGATGAATTTAACATCGTCTTTCTCACCGGGAATCATGAGGAAAAATTCTTCCTCTCGCACATCGACAAGACCGACCTTGCGCATTGGCTGGACGTCTGGGGTGGCGGAGCGACGCTGGAATCCTACGGGGGTTCGACCGATGACGTGCCGCAGTCACATTGGGATTTCCTGAAGCGCAATAAGCCCTACTTTGAAACCGACACACACATCTTTGTGCATGCCAACCTCGAACCCGACACCCCGGTGGACGAGCAATTGCCTTTTACTATCATTCACAAGAAATTTGGCACGCCCGAACCGCATTGTTCCGGCAAGGTGATGATCTGCGGACACACTGCCCAGAAGGGGCACGTCCCTTTGAATCTTGGCCACGCCATCTGCATCGACACCGACCCCGGCCGCGGTGGTTGGCTGACCTGCATGCACGTCGAGACCGGTAAGATCTGGCAAGCCAACCTCGATGGAGAGGTGCGAGAAGGCCAGACGCCGTAAAGGGCGATGGAGAGTGGGTAAAATGCTCTTGGGTGCTTCCAACCCGCTTCCCCCAACCACCCCTTAACGGCCACTCTCCCTACTTGCTAGGATAGAATCCCCTTGATCACCTTTGCCTTTTCCACACCGGTGAGCTTCATGTCGAGGCCCTGGAAGGGGTAGCTGAAGCGGTCGTGGTGGAGGCCGAGTTGGTGGAGCATGGTGGCGTGGAGGTCGCGGACGTGGACGACGTCCTTGACGGCGTTGTAGCCGAGTTCGTCGGTTTCGCCATAGCTCGTGCCGCCTTTGACGCCACCTCCGGCCATCCACATTGAGAAGCCTTTGATGTGGTGATCGCGGCCAGCGCCGCCTTTGCCCTGGAACATTGGGGTGCGTCCGAATTCGCCGCCCCAGATGACGAGGGTGTCTTCGAGCATGCCGCGCTCCTTGAGGTCGGTGAGGAGCGCCCAGGTGGGGCGGTCGGTGAGGCCGCAGCAGATGCCCATGTATTTTTCAAGTCCGCCGTGGTGATCCCAGCCGCGGTGGTAGAGTTGGATAAAGCGCACCCCGCGTTCGGCGAGGCGGCGGGCGAGGAGGCAGTTTGAGGCGTAGGATCCGTCGCCGGGTTTTGCTCCGTAGAGGTCGAGAACTCGTTGGGGTTCTTTGGAAATATCCATGAGTCCCGGGACGGATGTCTGCATGCGGAAGGCCATTTCATAGGCCGCGATGCGGGTGTCGATTTCGGGATTCACGACGAGCTTGTTGCGTTTGCGGTCGAGCTTGTTGATCGCTTCGACGAGGGCCGATTGTTGGGCCGAGCTGATGCCTTTGGGATTGCTGACGTAATGAACGGGATCTCCGGCGGAGTTAAATTCGACTCCTTGATGGCGGCTGGGGAGAAAGCCCGCCGACCATTGGCGGGAAGCGATGGGTTGGGGGTTGCGTCCACCGACGCTGGTGAGGACGACGAAGCCGGGGAGGTCCTCGGTTTCCGAGCCGAGGCCGTAGGTGATCCAGGAACCCATCGAGGGCCGACCGCTGATCGCGGTGCCGGTGTTCATGAAGGTGTGCGCCGGGTCGTGGTTGATTTGCTCGGTGACCATGGAGCGGACGATGGCGATGTCGTCGGCGAGTTTGGCGGTGTTCGGAAGAAAGTCGCTGATGACCTGTCCGCTCTGGCCATACTTGTTGAACTTGGTGAGGTGGCCCTGAACTTTGAGTTTTTGTCCTTGGAGCTGCGCGATGGGTTGTCCTTTGGTGAAGGAGGTCGGCATGGCCTTGCCGTTGAGCTTATCGAGCTGGGGTTTGTAGTCGAAGGTCTCAAGGTGTGATGGTCCACCGGACATGCAGAGGAAGATGACTCGTTTGGCCTTGGCCGCGAAGTGCGGGAGGCTGTTGAGTGGAGCGGCTGTGGCTTGATCGCTGAGCAAGCTGGCGAGAGCGGCGGAGCCAAGGCTGAGCCCGGTTTGTCCCAGGAAAGTGCGTCGTGTATGATCGATCATCTTAGTTGCGGGTGATGGTTTCGTTGAGATTGAGAAGAGCGCGAGCGACGGCGGTCCAGGAGGCGAGCTCGGTGGCATCAACGTCATTCGGCCTCGGTGCTTGCCCGACATCGAGGACGGTCTCTGCGGATTTGTTATTCTTTTGGGAATCCTCGTAAGTTGCTTTCAAAAGTCCGGTCATAACGGCGCGTTCTTCAGCGTCGGGTAGACGTGAGAGAACGAGCTGATACGCGAAGTCGAGGCGTGAATTGGTGGCGGCATCGCCTTCCTTCATGATGCGATAAGCCAGCGCGCGGGCGGCTTCGATAAAGGTGGGGTCATTGAGTAAAACAAGCGCAGCGGTTGGGGTGTTGGAACGTGGTCGTTCGGCGGTGCATTCCTCTCGGCTCGGGGCGTCCATGGCCTTGAGCATGGGATGGAGGAACTGGCGTTGCCAGTGGACATAAACCCCACGACGCCATTGTGTGGGGTCGGTGTGGTGTTTGTATTTCCGGGTGGGGAAGTTGAGGTGGCGATAATAGCCGGTTGGCTGGTAGGGCTTGGCGCTGGAGCCGCCGAGGTCGTCGATGAGGAGTTGGCTCAGGGCGAGGGCGTTGTCGCGGATCACTTCGGCCGGAAGGCGATAGCGTGACTGTCGGGCCACGAGTTGGTTGTAGGGGTCGCGCTCCATGAGTTCGGGCGGGCAGAGTGAGGACTGGCGGTAGGCCCGGCTGGTGACCAGAAGACGAACGAGGGCTTTGACGTCCCATCCACTTTCGTGAAAGGAGACTGCGAGGTTGTCGAGGAGCGGGCCGTTGGAAGGAGGCGCGCCTTGTCCGCCGAAGTCGGATAGTGAGCGGGAAATTCCCGAGCCGAAGTAGAGATACCAAAAGCGATTGGCGAAGACGCGGGCGGTCAACCCGCCGCTGCCGTTCTTGGGATCGGTGAGCCAGTTGGCGAGATCGAGGCGAGTGGCGTGTTTTGCCGTGGAGACCTTGCCGAGGAATTCGGGCACGGCGGCGGTGACAACGGGACCGCTGTCGTCCTGCCAATTGCCACGGGGAAGGATTCGCATTTCCCGGTGAGGCTTGGCGGCGGTGATCATGGTCCAGCGGCCACCTTTTTCGATGGCATTCTTTTCGGTGAGGAGCTTGGCCCATTTGTCTTTTTTGGAGGAGGAGACGATTTGCGCGAATGACTTTTCGAGCTGAGCGAGCTTTTTGTCGTCGGCGGGCTTGCGCTTTTTGTTTGCTTTGAGTTTGGCGATCTCGGCGTCTTTTTTGAGAGTTTTTTTGACTTCTCCGTCGCCGATAAGGGCGCCCATTTCTTTCTCGATGCGAGCGAGCTTTGTCTCGTCTTCGTCGGAGTAGAATTTCATTTCGGGCGGTCGGCTGGTGGGGAGGGAATTGCCATTAAAGCCGGTGTCGTGCAGGTCGGAAAAGAATGCGGCCATGGCGTAATGGTCTTTGATCGTATAGGGGTCGTATTTGTGGTCGTGGCATTGCGCACAACCGACGGTGGCACCCATCCAGACGGCTGAAACATTGCGCACGCGGTCGGCGGCGTAGATGGCATCGTATTCTTTTTTCTGTAGTCCGCCTTCGTGGGTGGTTTGCAGGAGACGGTTGTAACCCGAGGCAACTTTTTGCCACTTGCCGGGATTTTTTAAGAGGTCGCCGGCGAGTTGTTCACGCGTGAATTGGTCGAAGGGCAGGTTTTGATTGAAGGCGCGAATGACGTAGTCACGGTAGGGCGAGATGTTGTGATCCTGATCGCCGTGATAGCCCACGGTGTCGGCGTAGCGGACAAGGTCGAGCCAATACATCGCCATACGTTCGCCGAAGTGTGGCGAGGCGAGGAGTTCATCGACGACTTTTTCAAGACTCTTCTTTCCGCTGACGAAGGCGTTGACTTCGTTGGGCGTGGGAGGCAGTCCGGTGAGGTCGAAATAGAGACGCCGGATCAGGGTGACGGGATCGGCGTCGGGCGAAGGCTTGAGACCTTCGGTGCCGAGTTTATCAAAGACGAATTGGTCGATCCAGTTTTCAGGCCAGTCTGTTTGATTGATCTTGGGGAGGGGATTTTTGACGGGCGGAGTGTAGGCCCAGGGTGCCGAGTATTTTGCGCCTTCGGCAATCCAGCGGGTGAGAAGTTTGATTTCCTCGGGCTTGAGTGACTTGTGGGATTTCTCCGGCGGCATTGGATCTTCCTTGTCGTTGATGCGAAGGATGAATTCGCTGTCCTCTGGCTTGCCGGGCACGATCGCGGCATAGCCTCCGAGGTCGGTGAAAGCGCCATCCTCACCATCGGGAACATCGAGACGAAGATCGGCTTCGCGTTCATGCGAATCCGGGCCGTGGCAAAAGAAGCACTTGTCCGAGAGAATGGGACGAATGTCGGTATTGAAATCAATGCGCTTCTCGGCCCAGGAGATTTGGACGAGAGCGAGGAAAAGGAAGAATTTCTTGAGCATCGGAGAGGCCATCTTAGAGAAGATGAGTGGCTAGCCCACTTCAAAATTTCAGATAAATTAGGGAATTCTGGGCTTTCCTTTTTGGGTTATGAATCCTTTCTTCGGTTCCTTGTAATGAAGTATCCAGTTCTCTCCTTTCTCGCGGCGTTGACTCTTTCGGCTGGAGCCGAGAACAATCAGCCCAACATTGTCTTTTTCTTCACTGATGATCAGACGGTCAGCACGATCGGGTGTTACGGTAACAAGACCGTGAAGACTCCGAATATCGATGCCTTGGCGAAGCGAGGAGTGCGTTTTGAGCAGGCTTTTGTGAGCCATCCCATCTGCTGGGCGAGCCGGGCCTCGATTCTTTCCGGTCTGTCGGCGCGGAGTTATCGCACTCCAGGGAATGAAGAGCAGGCAAGAGGGGAAGTGATGGAGAAGCTCTACACCGACCTTCTTCGCGAGAAGAATTATCGCACCGGGCATATTGGCAAGTGGCACACCAGAGCTCCGAGGGGCTGGAGGAAGGAGGATCACTTTGATGTCTGTGAAGTCATCGGCCGGAATCCCTTTTACAAGAAAATGCCTGACGGCACTTTACGTCACGAGACGGAATTGATCGTCGATAAAGGAATCGATTTTTTGAAATCCCAGCCCAAGGGCAAATCCTTCGCGCTCAATATGTGGT
>JAKMEV010000351.1:0-3109 GCA_022425785.1 Akkermansiaceae bacterium
CCTTTCCCTTGGCGATGTTTACCTGCGGGGATTGCAGATCATCAAAATTCAACGAGTTTGAAAAGTCTTCGGCTTTCTGTGCCGATGCGGATCCCATCAAGCCCGCAAAGCAGGCAAGGGACAGAAAAAATTTGAAAGAACGAGGTGTGATCATGGTGTCCGTGTTGAAACTTCGCATAAAGTAGGAAAAGCAGGCGGGGCACGGCTAGCAAAAAGAGGGCGATTGGCGTTATTTTTTATCGATTGACACTCACCTGAAATTCTGTCGAAGCCTTTTGACAAAGGCAAACACTTCAACGCAAGCTGACGTCATGACCTCGCCAGCGCCCTCGGACACTCTTCCGCTCCCCTCTGAAGCCTTGGTGGTTGGGGCGATTGCCGATATCTCAGCCCTCGAATTGCATAATTTTGAATGCGATCTCATTGAGCTGAGACTCGACTCCTTGGGCCTTGGCGCGAAGGTCCTAGAATTTGCTGAAACCACACCCTTGCCCCTTCTCATCACGGCCCGAGGAGCCGCTGAGGGGGGAACTTCTGACTGGTCGGTGGGAGATCGCCTCGCCGCCTACCAGCAATTTCTCCCCTACGCCTCGGCCATCGACATCGAACTGCGCGATTTCGACCATTTTTCGGGTATTATCGAGAATGCCAAGGCCGGAAACGTCCTCGTTGTGGGTTCATGCCATGATTTTGAGAAAACCCCCTCGTCCGGCACTCTAAAATCAAAAATCGGTCCAACCGCCGATATTCACAAATTCGCCACCCGAATTCAAGATAAGGCGGATCTTCAAACTCATCTCGATCTGCTCGACGAAAAAACGCCCCTCTCCGTGATGGGAATGGGCCCACTGGGGGCTGCCGCGCGTCCCCTGATGGCCAAATCCGGGTCACTTCTCAACTACGGCTACCTCGGAGCCACTCCCACTGCACCGGACCAGTGGCCCGCCGGGCTGCTGAGGCAAACGCTTTCGCTCTAGGATACGATCTTCACCGGTGCCGGAGGCAGAGCCGCCAGAAATGTCTTCCCGTAGCGCTTCGTGACGACCCGATTATCAAGAATAACCACCATCCCTTCGTCCTTCTTGGAACGGATTAGTCGTCCCACTCCCTGTCGCAATTTCAGAATCGCTTCCGGCACCGAATAGCTCATGAAGGGATTGCCTCCTTCGGCTTCGATTTCCTCCAAGCGAGCTGCTGTTAAGGGATGGTCCGGAACGGCAAAAGGAAGGCGTGTGATGATGACATTACTCAGCGCCTCTCCCGGCACATCAACCCCGGCCCAAAAACTCTCCGTTCCGAAAAGCACGCTGTTCACGTCCTCGCGGAATGCCTCCACCATTTTCTGGCGCTGCATCCCCATCCCCTGCGCCAAAAGCCTCCATCCCCGTTCGTCAAAGAAGTCCTCCATTGCTTCAGCCACCGAACGCAAAAGCCGATGACTCGTGAAGAGCACAAAAGCCTTTCCTTCCGTCTTGATCAAGACCCGCTCGATCCAGTGAACGAGCATTTTTTCGTAATCATCATCGCGCGGATCAGGCATCGACTTGATGACGTAGATCGCCATCTGCTTTTCGTAATCGAAAGGACTTCCAATCTTGATGGCCGGCACATGGTGCGCGCCCACTCTTTCCCGAAAATAACTCAACTGCGCATCACCGGTCCCCAAAGTTGCGCTCGTCGCGATGCAGGATTTATCCGGCCCGAACAACAAAGACCGCAAACGCTCCGCAACATTAATCGGCGCGGCATTCAAACTCAGTGAAGCCCTTTCAGAACCCGATTTTTCCACCCAGTAAACACTCCCGCCATCTTCCTGATCGAGAAACATTTTCAGCCCGGCGTGCATCTCTCGCAATCGCCGGGCTCCGTCCATCAACTCATTCCGCTTCGTCTCATCCTCAGTATCTTCTGCGACCAACTCAATCGCGCTCCAACACTCACGAAGCGGGGCCGCGAGGGTATTCTCAACCAACTCCGGATTCCTGACGCGACACTCCCTGCCCCAATCATTGAAGGTCACCGCTCCACCCACTTCATCGAAAAAAACATCGGCTTCCTCGATGACCTTGCGGGCGCATTCCATCGCCTCACTCGCCCTTGCCGACTTCAACAATCCCTTCCCGGTTTTTGGGTGATACAAACGCTGCAAATCAAAACGCAACCCGGCCTGGGTCACCCGTAATCCCAACGCTTTCGCCGCTACTGATTCAAGCGTGTGCGCTTCGTCAAAAATCACGAAATCATTGGGCACTAAAAAACCTTTCTCCCCCTCTAATAACTCCTCCTCAGGATTCAGCAGCGAGAAAAATAAACTGTGATTCACCACCAAGACCGTGGCCTTCATTGCGCGCTTTTTTGCCTCCTGATAAAAACAATTCCCACGCGGCCCGCAGGTTCGCTGGGTGCAGACATGAGACTCACTGCACACCTGTAACCACACTTTAAGGGCCGGCTCGAAATCCAAATCACTGCGCGTTCCATCACGCGTCCCTTCCGCCCACTTCCAGATCTCCATGAGCTCCTCCCGCTCACTTGTCGTGAAGAGATCACCCACCTGATCCATCGCCCGACGCAAGCGCAGCGGACACACGTAATTCTGTCGACCCTTCAACAAGGCCGCGTCAAATTCACTCGCCAGTAATTGCCTCACAATCGGCAAATCTTTCCCCATCAATTGCTCCTGCAAATTGATGGTGTGCGTCGAGATGACCGCCTTCCGCCCCTCCCTAATCGCGAACTCTACCGCCGGGATCAAATAGGCCAATGACTTCCCCACACCGGTCCCCGCTTCCACTACCAACGACCGCTCTTCTTCAAGCGCCATCGCGACCTCCCCAGCCATCTCCTGCTGCTCGGCGCGAAACTCAAAATCAGGCGACTTCGACAGCAAACCCGAGCTGGAAAATACCGCCCGCATTTCCTCTCCAAACGAAGCACCTCCACCGAGCGTAATCACCCGTGCTAACTACCCTCTTCCGACCGCCTTGACAATCGCCATCGAACAATGCTGATTTTCCAACATTTATATTGCGGGTTTTTCAGCATCTATTAAAGTCTCGTCATGAATCGATTGGAAAAAGGCGCGCTCTCCCGCCGGGAACGGCAAATC
>JAKMEV010000353.1:0-6483 GCA_022425785.1 Akkermansiaceae bacterium
CCGAAAAGGAAGTCGTGAAAGACGCCCCGACTGGACCTGAATCTCCGTGGTCCCGTGCTGACTGGCCGGTGGCCCGTGGTGGGGCCGGTTTGAGCGGGCAGGTGGGAGACCCGGTGTTGAAGAACCCGATCACACTTTGGACATTTGAAACCGAGGGACCCATTGCGGGGGAGGCAGTCGTGTCGCAAGGATTGGTGGCTTTTGGAAATGACCTGGGATGGCTGCACGTGTTGGACCTCAAAACGGGTGAGCCGAAATGGAAGAAGGAATTTGAAGACAGCATCGAAGCAGCTCCCGCCATTTTCGAGGACACCTTGTTCATTGGCTGTCAGGATACCTATCTCTACGCTCTCAATCTTGTGACCGGCGAAGAGAGGTGGAAGATTCAGACCAACGAGAAGATCACGGCCGGAGTAAACATCACCCCCAGCCCGGATGGCTCGACTCACTGGGTTGTTTTGAATGGCTACGACGGAGCCTGCCGTGCGCTCGATGCCAAAACGGGAGATCAGGTCTGGATCCATCAGACGGAGGAATACATCAATGGTACACCAGCGATTGTGGATGGAAAGTGGATCGTCTTCGGTGGATGCGACCGCATTCTCTACACCCTCGATCTCGCCACCGGAAAACCTGCCAGGCAGGTCGAAACCAATGCGGAGATTGTCTCCACCGTGGCGACCGAAGGAACCTTTGTGGCCTGGGGGAATTACGGAAACGAAGTGCTCGCCGCTGATGTTACCGCCGGGAAAACAAGTTGGACATACACCGATCGCAAGTTTCCCTTCATGTCCGCTCCAGCCATCGACAAGACACGAGTTTACATCGGTTGCCGCGACAAGAAGATCCACGCCATTTCCCGGGAAAATGGAAATGGAATTTGGAAATACAAAACCGGTGGCCGGGTCGAAAGCTCACCGCTCCTTTTCACCAATGCCCTCGTTTGTGGTTCCAGCGACGGTCGTCTCTACGCCATCGATCTCGAAAAAGGAGAGGAGATTTGGAGAGTCGATCTCGGTGAATCTATCATCGCCGCGCCTTCCTTTGCTGATGGTATTTTGTTGGTTGGGAGTGATGATGGAACGCTCTTCGCGCTGGGTGAGGAATAAGACAGCCCAGCACCCTCATGGTTATTATTTTTTGGGGGCGGCTTCGAACCAATGAGGATAAAAGCCTCTCCAAAGTCCATTACTGCGATGGAGGTAGGCTTTGATTCGTTGATTTTTTTGGGGGAAAATAAGCGCGAGGTATGCAGCAATATTGCTGAGTTATCATGAGTCGCTCTCATTAATTGCGGGCCGGGCGATGAATTTCGCTCAATGTTGGTATGTGGCGTGCTCTTAAGGGTTCACCCCTTTGGAGAACCGATAGAATTTATTCATGGAATTACCTGATCTTCGACAAGTTCGCTCGCTGGTAGCAGTGGCGGAAACAGAGAGTTTTACGAAAGCAGCAGAGCGTCTTCATGTGACCCAGTCGGCAGTGAGCCATTCGATTCGTGCGCTCGAGACCCAACTTGATTGCAAGTTACTGGAGAGATCCGGAAAGCGAGTGGCTTTGTCCCAGCAGGGCATGATTTTGGTTCGGCGTTTTCGGGCGGCACTTGGGGAGCTTGAGAAAGCGGGAGAGGAATTGGGCGTGCTCAAGCGCTGGGGGCAGGGACGCCTGCGGGTAGGTGTCACGCATTCGCTGTGCAGTCACATGTTGCCGGAAGTGATGCGGGAGTTTAAAGAGCTTTATCCCCGGTGTGAGATTCATATTGAATCAGAGGATACTCAGGAACTGATCGACATTCTTGAACGTGCAGAGATTGACCTGGTGTTGGGAATCGGCGGACGGTGTCCGGGGTGGGCTCGTTTTGAGAGGATTTTCGAAGATGAATTGGTTTTTGTGGTCTCGTCCAGTCATCCGTGGGCCAAGCTCGGGGAGGTTCCGTTGGCCGAGGTGGAGAAAGAATCTTTTCTGGTCTATGCGCGGGCCAGTGAAACTTATCGCTTACTGAAAGCGTCCTTTGAAAAATCCGGCGCCAAATTGCGGCCGGGATTGAGTCTGGGCGATATGGGGGCGATCAAGGAGATGGCCAAAGTGGGTCTTGGGGTGGGCATCGTGGCACCGTGGACGGCACGACAGGAAATCGCATCCGGAGAGCTCATTGCTCTTCCTCTGGGCGACAAAAAATTCGAGCGGGAGTGGGGATACTTCTGCCACGAGTCGCGTCACCTTTCCATGGTGGAGGAGGATTTCTTGCGGATTTCCCGAAATGTCACGAAGGGCTTTTAAGATCGGGGTTGTCGCCTGTGTAAAGGATGTGCAAGTTGGGGGCGCTGCACGATGAAAATTTCCCGCATTGATCTCTCCTTTGTTTCCGTGGTGACGCGGGTGCCGCTGAAGTTTGGCAATCAGACCCTCACCGAAGTGAGTTGCGCCAGGGTAGCAGTGCATGTCGAAGGTGAGGATGGCAGGGTAGCGACGGGTTGGGCCGAGACGCCGCTGAGCGTGGCCTGGGTTTGGCCTTCGGATTTGGGCTATGCCGAGAGGGAAGATCGCTTGAAGGAATTTTGCAAAGTGTTGCGCGATGATTTGGTGGCGCACGGTGAGTCGGGGCATCCGATGGCGATTGGTCACCGGTATATTGAAGATCGCTTGCACGATCGTCTGGATGAAGAGAATGAAGGGCTGGGGGAAGAGGCCTTCATGCCGCATTTGGCGGGTTTGGTATGCCTCTCGGCATTCGATCTCGCGCTCTATGATGCCTTTGGAAAATTGCATGAGGTGAAGGCCTTCGAAAGTCTCACCCAGGAGTGGTTGGGCGAGTTGGATTTGAGTCATTTCCTGGAGCCTGCTCAAAAATTTCTTGGGAAGTATCCCGGTGACTATCTCGTGACGCCGGAGATGAAGCAACCGGTCTGGCATTTGGTGGGAGGGCTGGATGCCATTGATGAAAGCGAGCTGACGGGTGAGGAGCCTGACGATGGTTACCCGGTGCTCTTGCGTGATTGGATTCAACGGGATGGTCTGGATTGTCTGAAGATCAAATTGCGCGGCAACGATCTCGCTTGGGACTATGATCGCCTCGTGGCAATTGGGAAAATCTCGCTCGAAGAAGGCGTGACGAATCTTACGACAGACTTCAATTGTATGGTGACCAACCCGGACTACGTAAATGAGATTTTGGATCGTCTGAAGGAGGAAGAGTCCGAGATTTATGATCGCATTGTTTATGTTGAGCAGCCTTTCCCGTATGATCTTGAGGCCAATAGGATTGATGTTCATTCCGTGAGCGAACGCAAGCCTCTCTTCATGGATGAGAGCGCACACGACTGGCGCTTTGTGCGTCTGGGCCTGGAGCTAGGCTGGACCAGTGTGGCATTGAAGACCTGTAAGACTTTGACCGGAGCGCTGCTCAGTCTTTGCTGGGCCAAGGAGCACGGCATGACTCTCATGGTACAGGATTTGACTAATCCAAGATTGGCCCAAGTGCCCCATGTTTTATTGGCTGCCTACGCCGGAACGATCTGCGGCGTGGAGAGTAACGGGATGCAGTTTTATCCCGAGGCTTCGTCGGAGTTTTTCAAAGTGCATCCCGGCTTGTATCAACGGCGGGGCGGCATTCTCGACCTGAGCACGCTCTCCGGTCCCGGCTTTGGATATGCGGGGGTGGAATCTTTGTGAGAGGGATTGTCTTTTCCCGTGAGTCCGGCAAGCTCCGCTCCGATGAGCGCCAAGGATGATCTGAAGACAATGTTACTCGAAAAATCGGTTCGGACCGGGGATTTTACTCTCGCTTCGGGGAAGAAGAGCGACCTTTACGTGGACTGTCGGGTGACGGCCTTGGATAACAAAGGGGCGCACTGGATTGGGCAGGCGGGTTGGGATTTGGTTCTCGGTAAAATTGAAGCCGAGGGACTTGAGGTGGATGCGATTGGCGGGATGACGATGGGGGCGGATCCGATCTCTCTGGTGGTGGGAATGGCAAGCTCGGAGCACGAAAAAGCATTACAGGTGTTCACGGTGCGCAAGGAGCCGAAAGGACACGGGCGTGGAAAACAGATCGAAGGGAATTTCAAGGAAGGCGATCGAGTGGTGGTGGTAGACGATGTCATCACGACGGGCGGATCGACGTTGAAGGCGATCGAAGCCATTCGGGCCGCGGGGGGTGAGGTGGTTTTTTGTCTGGTGTTGGTTGACCGCGAAGAAGGCGGCCGTCCGGCGATTGAGGCGGATGGAGTGCCAGTCGTGAGTATTTTCACGCGAAGCGAGTTGATCGGGTAGAGGGCCTGTTCGATTGGTTGAGCGCACTGTTTGGACGGCCTCCTAATCGTCTTTTCGTGTTAGAATTTGTAGGATGGTGCGAAGAGTATCAAGGTGCGGGACGAGATCAATGGAACGGTGAATGGACATCTTGGGGAGGAGGAGTAACCTTGGGTAACAATGAAGGAAGATTTACTGCAGGATCCGGTTTTTGGGATGGCGGCGGAGCAGTTTGACCGGGTGGCGGATTTTCTGGGCCTGGAACAACGGGTCAGGGAACGGTGCAAATGGCCGAAGCGTCTTATCACGGTGAGTCTTCCAGTGACGATGGATGACGGGAGGACGGAGGTCTTTTTTGGATATCGGGTGCAGCATCATCTATCGCGTGGGCCGGTGAAGGGAGGTTTGAGATTTCATCCCTCGGTTAAGTTGGGAGAGGTTGCGGCTCTGGCGATGTGGATGAACTGGAAGTGTGCCTTGATGGGATTACCCTATGGTGGTGGCAAGGGAGGAATTGCGTGCGATCCGCGCGCGATGAGTATGGGCGAGCAAGAGCGACTGACGCGGAGGTTCGCCCAGGAGATTGGGCAGTTCATTGGACCGGAAGTGGATGTTATGGCTCCTGACGTTGGGACGACGGCGCAGCACATGGCGTGGATTTTGGACACCTACTCGACGCGGGAGGGTCGTTTTGTTCCGGAAGTGATCACGGGGAAACCAGTGGAGCTCCAGGGGAGCGAAGGGCGGACCCAGGCGACGGGGCACGGCGTGGCATTTCTGGCGACGCGTGCGCTCAACAAGTTGGGGCTTCCGGTCTCGGGAGCTTCGGCGGTAGTGCAGGGATTTGGCAATGTCGGATCGTATGCTGTCGAGACGATGTCGGGATATGGAATGCATGTGCGTGGGGTTTCCGATCTTTCTGGAGCAATTTGGAGCAAGGCGGGGATTGATGCGTTAGATCTTCGTGCTCACGTGGCGAAGACCGGAGGAGTGGTGGGCTTTCCGGATGCGGAGGCGATTGATCCCAGTGAGATGTTGGAGCAGGAGTGCGATATTCTCGTTCCAGCGGCAATGGAGCGCGTGATTACGGAAAAGAATGCCGGGAACTTGAAGTGCAGGATTCTGGCGGAAGCGGCGAATGGTCCGACAACTCCGGAAGCCGATGCCATCATTGAAGAGCGGGGAGATATTTTCCTGATTCCAGACGTCTTATGCAATGCCGGCGGAGTGACGGTGAGTTACTTTGAGTGGGTGCAAAATTTGCAACGCTTCAGTTGGACCAAGTCGGAGGTATTGGCGAAGCTGGAAACCAAATTGAATGAAGCTTTTGAGAATCTCATGGATTTTTGTGAGGAGAGAAAGTGTGGTCATCGCCTGGGAGCTCTTGCGACGGGGATCGATTTAGTGGCCAGGGTGAAAAAGACCCGCGGGCTCTTTCCGTGATGGGTGGGCACAAAAAATCGCCGCCCCTTGAAGAGGGTGCGGCTAGTAATCGATTCTCGATGGCTTTTATCATCTATCTTTTGAGCGATCAGGTAAGCAGGAAAGATCGCTAACGATGGCAACTCTCTTGCACGTAATGAATGGGTCGCTACGCTGGAAGAATAATGAGCGAGGTTCCCGCAGTGCAGGTCAATCGATTGGTGAAGGATTTCAAGGGATCTTTCCGTGGAGGAGGGATTAGGGCGGTTGATGAGGTTTCTCTCTCAATTGCGCCCGGTGAGGTCTATGGCTTGATTGGCCCCAATGGCTCGGGAAAGTCGACGACGATGAAAGCGGTTCTGGGTTTAGTTAAGCCGACTGCGGGAAGCTGCGCCATTTTTGGAAGAGATTCCTCGAAGGTGGACTCGCGGATGGAAGTGGGATTTTTGCCGGAGAATCCCTACTTTTATAAGCATTTGTCAGCCGCCGAGACGGTGAGTTTTTATGGCAAGCTCTGCGGAATGCGCGGAGCGGCACTCAAGGCGCGAGTGAATGAGATGTTGGAGTTGGTTGGGTTGGAAGAGGCCCGCCATCGGAGACTACGGGGTTTTTCCAAAGGAATGTTGCAACGGATCGGGTTAGCGCAGGCTTTGGTGCAGGATCCTCGTTTGGTCGTGCTGGACGAACCGACGGCCGGGGTGGATCCAATGGGGTCGCGCCAGATTCGCGATTTGATTCTCGATCTCAAGGGACGCGGCATCACCGTATTTCTGTGTTCGCATTTACTCGAGCAGGTTCAGGAAATCTGTG
>JAKMEV010000357.1:0-7084 GCA_022425785.1 Akkermansiaceae bacterium
CGTCGACTCACCGAAGTGGCGGCGCGAACCAAATGGGCCAACATGGCCTACTTCTATATTGGAATGAGTCACTACCAATTGAAGAATTGGAACAAAGCGATTGATTCTCTTTCGTTGGTGGGAACCGAAGTTGAAGAAGCCGGAGAAGGGCAGGATGATTTGGGGCGGATTGAGATTGGCCAGCGTTTCTATTCCAAGATCGTTGATGCAGATGTTCCCGTCATGCGGAAGCTGGGAGTTCCGGTGCAAGCTCAGGTGAAGGTGAGCAGTGGTGACGTGGAAACCCTAACGGGTGTTCCGGTTCCGGGAAAGAAGCATGAAATGTTAACGTCCGCTCCCACCGCGCTCGGTGCTCCGAAGCCGGGTGACGGAGTGTTGCAGATGGTGGGCGGAGATACTCTCGATGTGACCTATATCGATGACAGCGCTCTTGATGGAAGCAAGGGGGTGCCAAGGACCGGCAAAGTCCGAGCCGTGAGCACGGGAACGGTGGGGTTTTTTCTAGGGGACAATTCCACCCCAGCTTACATCGCTTACCCAGGAGAACCCCAGGTGTTGATGCTTCGTGATGCGGATTTGGATACTTCGAATAAAGCCGAAAAGATTACTCTGACGGTAAAGTCCTTTTTCAAGGTCGAGGCGGCCGCGGCGGCTGAAGACGACGAGGAAGCGATGCTCGACATTTTTGCTCTGGACGATGAAGAAGAGGAAGTTTGGAAAGAGCGGGATAGTATTACCCTGACTTTGATTGAAACCGGGGAAGGAGCTGCCATTCGCAGCGGTATTTTCGTGGGCAAGGTGCCTCTGGCGGTTCTTGCCGAAGGAACGGTGCCCAACTCGGGGGACAATATTCTTCATTGTGACGAACTCGATGAGCTTTCTGTTTCGTATACGGATTCGGTTCACCTTTACGGAAATGAATCCCGGAGCAGCGAGGCTCGAATCAAAGTGTCGGGTTCGGTGAATTCAGGTGTCACCGCAGATCAGTTCGTGGTCTTCGAGGAATTGCTCAAAGCGCGTAAAGGATCGGTCGAAGCGGAGGCTCTTTCAGGATTAGGTGGAATTTATAAAGATATGGGATTGGATCAACGTGCCGCGCAACGTGCCATGGAGGCTCTCGCCAAGGTGGACCCTATCATTATGAATCGGAAGAAACTGCCGGGTGATCTGGTTGAGAATGCCTTCCGCTTGAAGTGGGAAAGTGAATTACTGAAGGATGACTTTGATTCGGCCACCGCAACCTGTCTGGCTTTCAACCGTCTCTATCCAGAGTCCGTCCTCGCGGACAAGGCTCTTATGACCTTGGGTCGTAGTCTCACTGATAAGGAGGAATTCGAAAAAGCGGTTGATGTCTATCAGCGGGTTTTGGAATTGGAGAATCCCATTTCAGCGGCCGAAGCCCAGTTCCGGATTGGGGAGACCTTGCAGAGGCGTGCGATTGACTCGGTGGAGAAAGCCGACGCCCATAATAGTAAGTGGGGCAAGGCCGGCCTGACCAAAGCGACTGCTCTTCAAAATGCCATGGGACCGGCGGTGACCGCCTTTCGGAGGACTTATCAAAGTTACCCCGAAAGTTCCTATGCTGCGGAAGCTTTGGGTCGCGTGGTCAGACACTATGTCGATACCGAGGCCTTCGCACAGGCTGCGGACTTGCTGGAGAATGTCTTTAACGACTATCCGGATGCGGCGTTTTTAGATGAGATGTTGTTGCTCTGGGCCAACGTGGGATACCGGATGGGAGACAACGAGACCGCCAAAGGGAAACTGCGGAAATTGATTTTTGATTATCCGACCAGCAAGCATGTCACCGAAGCCAGAAAGAAATTGGCCGGGCTGGAAGCTGAAGAGGGTGAATAGAGAAGCGAGTGGAATTCAGCATGATCTTCGATTTGAATAGTATGAAGCACGTTAGATTTGGCATTCAGGTTTCACTTGGGATCATTGTCATGGGAGCGTTGCCGGACGCATTCGGACAGACCTTTGCTGAGAAGCGGTCGGCAATGTCCTCTAGCTTGGAAACACAGTCGGAAGCTGCCATCCTGGATCTTCTGAAGTCCGGAATTTCCGAAGGGAAACCGACACAGACGATTGCGGAGACGCGTCGCTGGCTGCGGCAGAATATTCCTGAGAATATCACCTTGCTTTACCACGCTGGCTGTGCGGCCGAATTGAGCGGTGACGCCCGGGGAGCGGCGGCTTTGTATCAACAGTATCTCAAGAAGGCGGACCCAAAGGTTGCGAGCGCCGGCTTGGCGATTGTGGCAGCTCATACACTTTTGAAGGATCAACTGAACGATCCCGGCTCGGCGTATTCCTTTAATCGTTCCACTTTGAACCGCCACGCTGCCAATGATAATGCTCGGCAGCTCGATCAATGGTTTCTTGCGGAGGCTATGAAACGCAAGGACGCAGAGGCGGTAGCCAGGCGCTTGCATGCCCTGCTCAAATCTGGAATTTCAGAAGACCTTCGCTCGACTTTTTATGATCAGTATTTCCGCTGGTTGCTTGAGCAGTCGGACGTTTATGTCGAGCAACCCGGCACGGTCGTGGTGACGGATGCATTGGTGACGGCCTGTCAGCAATTGGCCGCCGCAATGAATTTTAATGAGGAGCTGGCATTGCAGCTTGACTGGGCCATCTCGGTCCGGGCTTATAATCTAGCGAAGCTTTCCGAAAAGAATGTCGCGCCGCCAATCGCCAAGGCAACGGCCCTATTGGAGAAGTTTCCACGGTATGCCCGGTGGGTTCAGAGTGGTTGGGCCGGCGGTGGTAACGGGCAGTATTATCAAGGTGACGTCAAAAAATATTGGACGCATGAAATTGAGGCAAAACTGGCTCCAGTGGTGACCGCAGCAGGGAAGATTTCATCAGTTCACTACGCAGAGTTGATGGAATCCTGGCGCGTAGGATACTACAGTCACAGGGAGCTGCGTCCTCTGGAAGTAAAGGTGGTCAGTGACTACGTGGCAGCCAACCCTAAACAGGTGAATAGCCGGGCTGGAGTGATATTGCTGGGCAAGTCGTGGGATCAACTGACGTTTGAGGATCTCAAGGAATTGGCTCCGCAACTTGCACAGAATAGCAGTTACGAGGCTTCAGTCATTCGGGCCGCTGTTGCGGGAGGGAAGGATAAGGATTTTGAGAAAGCCTTGGGGGCTTTGGTCGGGCCTGAGGCCTGGCGTCTGCCACAGCATCACGATGCGCGAAATTCTCTCTGTCTTGGTCAATTGTCTAAATACCTTGGTGCCAAATCTTCTGATCAGGCAAAGCAACAATGGGCCGATCTGGGCGGTGGACTTAAGACCGTCGATGCTAAGAAAGAAGATCCCGCCGCGCAGCGACTTGCGGCCTTCAGAACGCTCTGGTCAGACTACAAATCCCCTCAACCCAAACTCCCCAGCGTGCGTGAACGTTTGTTAAAAGTGTTGGCATTCACCCCGGAGGCGATCGCCCATTTGCTTGCGGATGGAAGTGTCGATGCACAGCTCATTGCCCGGAATGCTCTGGCAACTGGCTTGGTAGGGCCGGAGCCAATTTGGAAGGAACTCGAAGCGACTAACAAAGTCAACGTTACTAGTTACGCACCCGGGATTCTCTACCTCGCCAAGCGTCACGCCGGAGGCCCTATTTCCGAACTCAAAAAACGTTACCCGTTGAAGTGTGTCGCTCATCCTTTGGAGCCGGTGCTCCGACAAGCGGTCGCGAAGGGGCTTCAGCAAAACAAACTCGAGGCATGGCAGGTAGTTGCCTGGGTCAACATGCAGTATTCCGAGGACCACGACGAGCAGATCAAGCTTGACCGGGATTTAATAAAATCGCCGCAGTGGAAGACCTTGCCCTTCGAGGTTCATTTTGCCGTGCGGCAGTGGTTTGGAAAAGAGGTGATCACCCCGGCTCAGGCAGCCTTACTCGCTGCTGCCGGCCCCGCTTTCGTGAGCCAGGATCTTCTCGCACTCAAAAAAGAACGGGAGACTGACGAAGAGAGGAAGACCAGAGAAGCTGCCGAAAAATCCGATCCGGAAGCTGCTGCCGCTACTGCTGCGGAATTGGCAAAGGCAGACGTCGCGGTGGCCGTGCCCGCTTTGAAGGCAACCCTCGAGAAATTGCGTAAGGCACCGGTGAGGATACTTCTTTCGGAAGAGGCTCTCGAAAGTCTTGCGACCCTTGCCCCGTCGGTGTTTTTAGACGAAGGAGTGCAGGGATTGCTGCTTCAGTTGATCGATGAAGTCAAAGCGATGCCTCCGGCGTCAAACTTTGGCTACCGACTCTTCGAGGGGATGAGTAAGAATCCCGATCCGCTCGCGATTCACCAAGCGACGCCTTTTTTCTGGCAGCACATCAATCGGCATACCCACAATTTTCCAAAAATTAAAGCGCTGGCCCAATCGCTGGTTGAAGAGTGCCCTTCTGCGGCAAGTGCCTTGGCGAGTACCGGGTTGGCTGCCATTGCCCGTCACCGCGGGCATACCTATTTCAATCGTGAGGTGGACATCCCGTTCTTCAAATCAATTCGAGGTAAAGCGGCGATGGAGATGGGCTTGGTTGAGATTCCTGTTCCGAAAGGTGATCCGGCCTATCCGGTCTATCAATCACAGGCTGACTGGATCACTGGTAACGAAGAAAGCGCCTGGGATCTATTGAATGAGAATTGGGAAGAGTTCTTGCCGATTCATCGTGAGCTTTCGATGGCTTTTATTAAGTGGGCACTACAACGCGTGATTTACAGTCGTGACGAGGCTCGGCAAGAGGAGTTGATCAAGGCGCTCATGACGTGGTCCGGAGAGCCGGGAAGTCCATTGAGTATTCCCGAGAAAATTGAGATCGAGATTTCCTATGGCGATATTGCGATGCAACGGGGTCAGCTGCGAGAGGCTCATGAAATATACAGCCGGACCGCCAAGAACGAAGCCTATCAGGATTATCCGGTTCGCCATCGTTCGACCTTGCGTAGAGCTCGTGCCGAGAGGATCGCCAAGAACTTCGACGGCGCCTTGCAAACGCTTAACGAGCTTGAGTTGGAGCGGGTCCCGGAATTGGCGACCCAGATCAAGTATGCCCGTGCCGAAGTGTATTTTGATATGGAGGAGTTTGATGACTCCGCAGATGAAATTGAAACGATCCTGACAATCGAACCGAATCACCCTGATGCGAAAATTCTCCTCGGGAAGGTGCAATTGAAGCGGCAGAAATTGATGGAAGCTACCGAGGTTGAGTTGGGCTCTTCGAGTAGTCAAAAATCCATTGTTCCTGGTGAGAAACTCAAGGTGACCTTGAACGATCCCACGCTGGCAGTCTCGGGAGCGGGCACGGAAATCGAAGTGGTCGTCTGGGCCACCTCGGGTGATCAGGAGAAGTTTTATTTAAGACAATTTGGTGATCAGAAAACAAAGTTCAGAGGCGATCTCCAGACAGCGCTTGGGAAGCCAATCGAGGGCGACAAGACTCTGCAGGTGATTGGCGATGACGAAATCTTCTATGCCTACTCGGAGCGGTTCCGGATCCGCATGAATAACCTGCCTGAGCAAAAAGGCGGCCCGATCACCGTGGCTTCCGATGCGGTGGTGATGGCTTCGGCAAGGAAACTGTTGAGCGAAGCCGAACAACGCCTTGTTGATATGGAAGCCTTGATGGCTGAGCTGGAAAGCAAGAATATCCGCAATGCCGAGCAAGTTGCGAAAGCCAGAATGGCGGCCGAGTCGCTCGATGCCGAATCGCGGGCCAAGGGTGCTGGAGGCGAGGGTGAATTCCAGAGTCGAGTCGCCCGGATCGTAAAACCGGGGAATGCCATTAACGTCCGCGTGACTGATCCCGACCGAAGCCGGACCGGCGGGGTGGATGAATTGATGGTGAGTGTGGCAAGTTCAAGTGGCGACTCGATTTCACGGGTAATCTTAAAGGAAACCGGGACTCATACCGGTCGTTTTGAAGGGAGAATTCCCACCACTGGTGCGCAAGCAATGGCCTTTGCGGAAAACTCGGAACCCGGACGCAATCCAAATATGGTCATCAGCCCGAATGCCGACTATCCGGCCTGGCGTCCGGTGGCGATCAAGGATGTCACTCCCGAATTTAAGATCGACCTCAATGACAACGTCGCGCTTGGAGAGATGACGATTACCGCTGCGGATGAGAGTGCCAAGGTGAAGACCTTTGCTCTGCAGACCGGGATGAACGGGGGAGCTATGACCACTGTTGGAGTCTTTCCGAATCATTTGGCTGCTATTAAAAACCCCTGGCATCCCTCGGTTGTCGTTATGAACGACACCGACCATCATCACACTCGCAATGATCGCTCGGTCTACGATCTCAATGAGTTGACCGAGCACATGGAGTTCGGCTGGATTACCCAGCAACATCAGGCTGTTGCGACCGGGAACGTCGCGGGTCCCTCGGAGGCTATGTCAGCAGAGATCCCCGGGAAGGTAAAGTGGTTGCGCCAAGGCAGGCATCACAACTCCCATGTAATCTATCGATTCCGCGCTTATTTTTATGAACCCACCAATGTGACCCGTCGATTCAAATTGAATCTTGGTCAGTTTCAGGTGCCCGAGAAGACGCACCCCTCGGTTGCTCATCCGCCCCAGTTTCTTCTGGCCGTCGATGGGCGCCCCATTACTAACCAAGAGGCACTGGATCGATTGGAAGGTCAGATCAACTTGCGAGCCGGTCTGCATCGTCTTGAGATTTGGGCCACGGGATGGGATTGCACCATCGGCTTTGGTCGTAATGTCAAATTGTTGGCCAATCTCGATGACTCCGAAGGGCTTGTTGATTGCCCCGATCAGTTTTTTAATCCTGAGTCCTTTCCATCCGGTGTCCTCAACCATCGCAACTCACCAGCAAAAATTGTTTCCGATGAAGATGGAAAAGAATTTAAGGTCAGTTTTGCTCCGGGATCACGGGCCCGTTTGCTGAGATTGGTGTTCCTGGAACAAGAAGGTCCAGTACCAGTTGTTAATCGTATTGCTCTCAACGGCCCCGGAGGTGAAAAGATATTGCCGGTGGCGGAGGACTTTGCCCAACTGGGGAAGAATGAGGTTCTGGAGATTTTAACGAGCGATAAAATTTCCGTGCGCTACGTCGA
>JAKMEV010000371.1:0-3441 GCA_022425785.1 Akkermansiaceae bacterium
GCACCAACGGCCAAGCTACCCAAACTGGCCGTGGCGTCAATTCACTCGACTACCTCAACAAGCAAAAGCGCATCCTTGAGATCGAGGCACTGAAAAAAGGCCACCAGTTGAAGACCGAAATCAAAACCGAACTTGCCAAGATGCAGTATCAAGCCCTGATGGTGCAATTCTTCCTGCAACGTCGCTTTGAACACGTCGTGATGGCGTCCCGTTTTTACAACCAAATCTGGTCTGATGGAGACGGCACTCTCTACCTCGACGACAAGTCCGACCTCGACAAGATGTTTACCGAAAGCCTCGGAGTCAGCCCGACAGTCTCAACCTTGGACTCACTCGCGAATGAGGCCATGCACGACGTAAACAAGGGTGTGGAGGCATTCCTCTTTCTGGTCGAACAAGATGAGCTTGAATCTGCCTCCAAGCGCCTCTCCGAATCCTACATGGTTGGAGAGTTCATGCCCTCGATTAACACCCTTGCCCGTGCAAAGAAGCGCAAGGTTCTTGAATTCGTGCGAGGATCCTACGTCCTTCTCAATGCCATCGAATCCAAAGATTTTGACAAGGCAGCCGAACAAATCAAAACGCTGAATGGTCAGGCCAAGGACTTCGATGCCACCAAAGCTCTATCTGCCATCGCTGGATACACCCGGGCTAGCAACATGTCCATTTCGATGGCCAAGCAGCACTTCGCCAAGGGCGACGTGGAAAAAGCCCGCGAAGAAGTTCAAAAAGCGGTGGAAATTTGGCCACAGAATCCAAAACTAGCCGAAATTGACCGCTTGGTTGATGCTGGTGGATCGATGATTCAACTACGGAACGACTTCGACCGACTCTTCGCTGAGAAGAATTATCGCGAAGTGTTTAAACGCCAACATGAGCTCGCTCCCTCCATCAACAACGACTCCGACCGCCAGGAAAAATTCCGTCAGGTCATCGAGAACATTGGCACCATTGAACTCGCCATCAAAGGTAGCGAAGAATTGGGCCGCTTGGGGCAGCATTATGCCGCCTGGGAGAAGTTGAAGCCCATTTACGACCGTTTCCCCGATGATCCAAATCTCAATCAAGTAATGACCCAAATGCAGGGGCGGGCTTCTGCATTCACCAATGCACTCGACAGGGCTAATTCTCTGGAAGAGAATGGCAATATTGGATCCTCATTATCGTGGTTCTACCGCGCCAAAGATCTGCATCCCGGAAGCACCAGAGCTGCCGACGGAATTACGCGCCTCGTCGACCGAGCTCTCAATCTCAACTAAGACCACGCAAGTAGTCAAAAGAGTAGATACCGGTGTTGTGCCTGTCAGCCCAGTAAAGCTGGAGGGCATAACCACCCACGATCTCATAGCGAATAAGCTCAAAGCTTTTTTCGACATGGGTCACCTTGGGAACAAGGACCCTGCCGGTCACATCCGGCTCGCCCTGACAAGCGGCACAAGGACAGGCTTTTCTTAGGTCACTAAAGCTGAGAAAGGTCTCCCCCCCGTCCTCCCAAGCCAAGGCAAGCTCGTTGCCAATTGGCGCTATTTGCTTCAATTTGATCACACTCATCGTCTCTCAGTGTCTCGGTCCAAAAATCGCCGAACCCACTCGAACAATCGTCGAGCCCTCTTCGATCGCAATTTCGAAATCGCCGCTCATTCCCATGCTCAATCCAGGGAAATTTCGCCCGGTCTGACGCTCAAGTTCTTCCTGTAATTGTCTCACTTTGACAAACCATGGGCGCGAATCCTCCGGAGAATCTCCTCTCGGAGGAATGCACATCAGACCTTCCACCGAGAGATTAGACATTACCAAAATCTCTTCGATTTGAGCTCTCACGTCGCCGGCAGAAAATCCGTGCTTACCTTCCTCCTCGCCAATATTCACTTCCAAATACACCTTGGGGCACAGGTCCAATTCTCCGGCAATGCGATTGGCATAGGATGCTAACTTCAGGGAGGAAATACTGTGAATCACGGGGAATAGCTGGAGAACCTTGCGGACTTTGTTTCGCTGCAAAGTTCCAATGAAATGCCACTCCAATGCGTGGGGCAGAACGGGGATTTTTTCCTCACCTTCCTGTAGACGATTCTCTCCAAACAACAACTGATCACACTCGATGACCTCCCCGATCATCTCGGCACCCCATGTTTTGGAGACCACCAGAAGATCCACCTCGCGCCCTGACCTTACTGCCGCCCGGGACACCAAGTCACGGACCCGTAAAAGATTCCCTGCGATGGCAGACATCGAGAGCTTAACTAATCTTTTCTGAGAACGCCGGCAATCTTGCTGGCCTTCACGGCGTCTACTAAATCTCCCAGGATTGCCAGCCCTTCCCGCTTGGTCACATCGAGACCGCTGGGCCATTCAGGGGTATCATCCAAGTCGGCAATCTCGTCTTTGGCACGACGCATATGCCACTCCTTGTCACTCTCCCGGTCAACTTGGGGAAGTCCGGGCTTTCCGATATCATCCAAGTTCATTCGATAGATCGTAAACGTTTTCTTGTCCTGATTTTCCTGGATTTCGAAGCGCTCCAAGCGCTCCGCATTCCGGGCCTTCCGGCGCACATCATTTTCGGCAATTTCAGCACGTCGTTTTTCAATATTGAGAGACACCGTGTTTTTCTTGAGCCGCTCCTCAACCCGCTCCTTATCTTCGAATACATATTCGAAATCTTTGCTCGCCTTCACGCGGACCTCGTTCTTTGCCTGAAGAACTGACAGAAAGAGATTCTGACGGTTGAAGGGACGAAAATCACCCGCCTGTTTAATTGTATCGTGCGGCAAAGCATGGTCCGCATACTTCTCGCCAACTTCCAAAGCATCTCGAACGGACGGAAAGACAATATCGGGAATAACACCCTCTTTTTGAGTCGAACTTCCAGCAACCCGATAAAACTTTTGAATCGTCAACTTCACGGCACCAGCCCGGTCGTGATCAGCGAAAAGCGGCATGAATCGGGAAATTTCCAATGGCTGTTGAACTGTTCCCTTTCCGAAGGTGGAAGACTCCCCTACAATGACGGCACGGTTGTAATCTTGCAAAGCTCCGGCAAGAATTTCACTGGCAGAGGCGCTTCCTTTATCAGTGAGCACTACCATGGGGCCGTCGTATATCGGCTTCCTTGAGGCACTCGAACCCAAAGATTCAATATGTCCGCTAGTGGCCTTAATCTGAACCACAGGACCACGTCCCACAAAAAAGCTGGTGATCCGGCGAACCTCCTCCAAGGACCCTCCGCCGTTCCCCCGGAGATCCATGACCAATCCATCAATCTTTTCCTTATTCAATCGACTAAGTAATTTTTCCAAGTCAACGGATACTCTGATGTCCCGGTTTTCCGGATCGAAATAGAATGATGGGAGCTTCACTACTCCCAACTTCTTCGAATTGGCTCCCTCGCCATAGGAATAAACTTCCGCCGTGGCCAATTCATCCTTCATGGTAACTACT
>JAKMEV010000433.1:0-2827 GCA_022425785.1 Akkermansiaceae bacterium
CTCTAAATACGCGCCGTCAGAAATTGTATTTTGATAACAAGGCGCAAGTGCGTCAGAATGATGAAACAGCCCAGATCGAAGTGGCAGCCAATGCCAACCCAGTCTTTACCGGTAATCTTAACTGGGGGAAGGATGACTACGCCAATGTGAAGGTTGGAAATAGCGCTGAAGTGAATCGCGTTCTTTCCACTATAGCAACCAAGTGGGTTCGTCATCAGCGGGGCACCGAGCCGGTGACCCAGATGTTGGATCCGGTGATTCCGATTTCTGGTGTCTCTGTCGAGTTCACTCGCGAAATTCAGGTGAGCGGAGACGAAGCGCTCTCGTTGCAACTTCGGATCGCAGGCGAGCAGGAGAAACCCTCATTCGAGAAACGGGCCATATTGATCGCCCTGATTCTCCTCTGCATTCTGGCGGGAATTGTGGCCACCAGCCGCAGTGCAAAAAAAGCGTAATTTTAGATCGTCTTCTTTTCTAAAGCCTCTGCAGAAATGCGGAGGCTTTTTTGTGGACTCTTGGCCGTTCCGATCCCCAAAAAACTTGACTCTCAGGCCATCTCCCCTGACATCAACGCCGCCATGTTGACGATCAAGAAAATGACCAAGGCCCTCGGGGGGCGAGTTCTCTTTGAAGAGGCCGATATGACCATCAACTGGGGTGAGCGTGTGGCATTGGTTGGCCCGAATGGCGCGGGGAAGACGACCCTCTTTAAAATTATCCTCGGGGAGGAAGATCGGGATTCAGGAACCTTCGATCTCGATGAGTATGGCATGGTGGGCTATCTCGCCCAGGAAGCCGGAGATCCCGGTGAGGCGACTATTCTCGAAATTTCCATGGGAATCAGCGAGGAGCTGCAGGCTGTCATGGCGACAATGCGGACCTCCGCCGATGACAGTGATGAGTTTGGGAAGGCCCAGGATCGCTACGAAGAACTCAACGGATACCAGCTCGAGCCCAAGGCCAAAAAGATTCTCGCTGGATTGGGATATTCCCAGGAGGACTTCGGTCGACCTGCGAACATGTTTTCCGGTGGATGGGTCATGCGTGCGCATCTGGCGCGACTCTTGGTTGAGGAGCCTGATCTTCTCATGCTTGACGAGCCGACCAACCACTTGGACCTCCACTCCTTGATGTGGTTTCAAAAATACCTGCAACAGTATCCAGGGGCGCTTCTCATCATTTCCCACGACCGCTCTTTTATGGATGGCGTCATCGAGAAGGTCTACGAGATCGATGAGATGAGACTCGTTCCCTATGCTGGGAATTATACCAAGTATCTCCAACTCAAAGAGGAGCGCTACGATCAGCAGTTAAAAGCCTTCTTGAATCAGAAGAAGGAAATTTCCCGCATTCAGGAATTCATCGATAAGTTTCGTTCGGTTGGGTCCAAAGCGTCACAAGTGCAGAGCCGTGTGAAAATGCTTGAGAAGATGGAGCGTCTTCCCAAGCCACGTAAACCTCGCAAACTTTTCCATTTCCACTTTCCCCAGCCGCCTCGTTCTACGCAGCGTGTCATTTCACTTGAGAATGTCAGCAAGGCCTACGACGACAATGTTCTTTATACCAATCTCGATGTCTTCGTTGAGCGGGGTGATCGTATCGTTCTCGTCGGGCCAAACGGATCCGGTAAATCGACTCTCATGAAAATGCTCGCGGGCATTGAGAAGGGCGATGCCGGAAAGCGCAACGTCGGGACAACGACCAAGATTGGTTACTTCTCCCAGCACCGTGCCGCGACTCTTAACGAGAATAACAGCGTTCTTGAAGAAGTGGTTGATGCTGGTGGCGGGATGCGTGAGAACGAAGCTCGGTCTATTTTGGGATCATTCCTCTTCAAGAAGGATGATGTGCAAAAGCGAGTCGGAGTTCTTTCCGGGGGAGAGAAGAGCAGGCTCTCGCTGGTGAAATTCCTCGTGGATCCTCCGAACCTTCTTCTGATGGATGAGCCGACGACTCACCTTGATATGACCTCGATTGAGGCCTTGGTCTCTGCCTTGAAACAATATGAAGGAACGCTCGTTTTCATCTCCCACGACGTGCACTTCATCCGCTCTCTCGCCGAGCACACCTGGCACGTCGCCGACGGAGAGGTCAAGAAATACTCCGGCGGCTACGACTACTACCTTCAGAAGTCCGGTGCCTTTGGTGACGACTTCTTTGATGTTTAATTATGGTGGCGCTTTTCAAGCGCCTCGCCTCGACTAGAGTGATGGCATGGCGCTTGGAATACCCATGCTGGGCACTTTGAGCGCCGCCACGTCATGACTCGCAAGATTGTTCACATCGATATGGACTGCTTTTATGCAGCGATTGAGGTGCGCGATGATCCTTCGCTGGAGGGGAAGCCGGTGGGAGTGGGTGGAAGCTCGGGTCGGGGAGTGCTGACGACGGCGAATTACGAAGCTCGGAAGTTTGGGTGCCATTCCGCGATGCCGGTTTTTAAAGCGAAACAATTGTGTCCGGAGATTGTTCTGACTCCGGTTCGATTTGAGGCCTATCGCGAGGCCTCGAATCAGGTGAGGGCAATTTTTGCGAGATACACCGATCTCGTCGAACCGCTATCTTTGGATGAAGCGTATTTGGATTTGAGTCATCGCAAGGAATCCGGGGCCGCCTTAGCGCAGGAGATCCGCGAGCGGATTTATGAAGAGACCAAGCTAACAGCGTCCGCCGGGATTGCGCCGAACAAGTTGATCGCAAAAATTGCCAGCGATTGGAACAAACCGAACGGGCAACTTGAGGTGAAGCCGGAGGAAGTGGATGGCTTTATGCGCGGGCTTCCGGTTGCCAAGCTCAATGGCGTTGGGAAGAAAGGGCAGGAGACATT
>JAKMEV010000439.1:0-2421 GCA_022425785.1 Akkermansiaceae bacterium
ATCAGGACACTGCATCTGCGCAGCGTTGGCAGAGTCCTTCGTCGTTGACGGCGGGCTCGTAGCGACGGCAGCGGGGGCACATTTGATAACCGGTGGCAGATACCGTCGCGGCGAGCGCTTCTCCTTCGACCACGTTCACTTCACTGACGATAAAGAACTCTTTGGCGAACTCCGAATCCTTGAGAAGTTCGAGCGAAGGATGATTCGCGGGAACCGAGAGGAGGACGTTGGCTTCGTTGTTCTTCTTGAACTCCTTGGCTTGTACCTTCTCCTCGATCGCGGTCTGCATGACGGCTTTCACTTCGAGAAGTTTGGCCACTTTGTCGGTGGCTTCGGTCCCAGCGTATTTGGCATTCACTTCGGGGAAATCCTGTTCGTGAATGCTGCCTTCGCGCCCGGCGTGTTCCCAGGCTTCCTCGGCGGTGTAGGCGAGAACAGGCGCGAGGAGTTTAACCAGAGCATCGAAGATCTGACCCATTACCCAAACACTCGCCTTGCGGCGCTCGGAACCCTCCGCATCGCAGTAGAGGCGGTCCTTGGTGATGTCGATGTAGTGGGCGCTCAGATCGGAAGAAGCGAACTGACTCATCGTTGAGAAGACTTTGCGAAAGTCATACTTTTCGTAGGCCTCTCGCACTTCACCAATCACGACTTGGAGGCGTTCCATGATCCACTGGTCGATCAGGGGAAGTTCAGCAGGCTCGCTGACTTGTTCGTCGCGCATATTGCCCAGGAGGATCTTGAAGGTGTTCCGGAACTGGCGGTAAGGCTGGCTGACTTGGGTGAAGAGAGCTTCGCTGAAGGGTACTTCATTTTGCCAATCGACAGAGGAGACCCAAAGGCGGAGAATGTCGGCGCCGTACTTGTTGTAGAAGTGCGCGGCGTCGGTGGGCTTACCCTTTTTCTTAGCGTCGGATTTGGAGGTCTTCTTTCCAGTCTCGGTATCGACAACGAAGCCGTGGGTCAGGACCGTTTTGTAAGGAGCCTTGTCACGCACTCCGACGGAGAGCATAAGCGAGCTTTGGAACCATCCGCGGTGCTGGTCGGTAGCCTCGAGATAGAGGTCGGCCGGGCAACTGAGTTCGGGATGAGCATCCATCACGGCGACGTGGCTGGAACCGGAGTCGATCCAAACGTCGAGGGTGTCGCGGCACTTCGTGGAACCTTCGGGGAGGCCGAAGAGCTCGGCGAGTTCGACGTCGGATTTTTCGAACCAAACGTTGGTGCCTTCTTTCTCGACGAGATCGGCAACCTTCTTGGCCAGTTCGGCGGAGACGATGGGACCGCCGTCTTTGTCAAAGAAGACCGGAAGCGGCACACCCCAGGTGCGCTGACGGGAGATACACCAATCGGGACGGGATTCGACCGTGCCGTAGATGCGGTTGCGGCCCCACTTGGGCAGCCACTCGACCTGATCAATTTCGCTCAGGGCTTTTTCTCGGAGTTGGTCGATGGAGATGAAGAATTGCTCGACCGCACGGAAGATGATGGGGGTCTTGGAACGCCAACAATGTGGATAGCTGTGCTGGTAGGTTTCTTCGCCGAGCAGTGCGCCTTTTTCCTGGAGGAGTTCAACGATGGAGGCGTTCGCTTTGAAGACGTGGACACCTACGAGATCGGGTAGGCCGCATTCGTCGGTGAACTTTCCGTCGTCGTCGACCGGGCTGAGAACTTCGAGCCCATTCTGCTGGCCGACTACGTAGTCGTCCGCACCGTGACCGGGAGCGATATGCACCGCGCCGGTTCCGGATTCGGTGGTGACGAAGGGAGCAAGGATAATCTTGGAAGTGCGATCGAGGAAAGGATGCTGGGCCTGATGGCCTTCGAGCTCGGAGCCTTTGATCTCGCCGAGTTCTTCTTCAAGGGTGAGGCCGGTCTTCTCCTGGAAGTCGGAGAGGAGATCACGGGCTACGATGATTGTTTTGCCATTGGAGTATTTGCCAATAGTGTAGACGAAGCGCTCGTGCACGGCGATGCCGAGGTTGGCGGGAAGGGTCCACGGAGTAGTGGTCCAGATCGCGATGCTGGTGCCGCCGGGAACGGAATCGGGCGCGTCGGCGAGGTCGAAATTGACGAAGACCGCGGTCGACTTCTTATCTTGATATTCCACTTCGGCTTCGGCGAGAGCGGTCTTGGCACCGTAGGACCACTGGACCGGTTTCTTCGACTGATAGATGCAGCCTTTCTCGATGAGAGATGCGAAGGTGCGGATGATATTGGCTTCGTAGTCGGGGTTGAGAGTGAGGTAAGGATTTCCCCAATCACCAAAGACGCCGAGGCGTTTGAAAGAGTCACGCTGGGTATCGATCCATCCGCGAGCGAAGGTTTCGCAGCGGCGGCGGATTTCGGCGGGCTCGACGTCGCGGGCATCGTCGCCCTGCATCACCTTGAATTCGATGGGCAGCCCGTGGCAATCCCAAC
>JAKMEV010000445.1:0-2340 GCA_022425785.1 Akkermansiaceae bacterium
ATTCTCTCAGGAATCGAGAAAGCCAACTACCGCCCAACCAAGGCCGCCGAAAAACTCACCCTCGTTCGGCGCGCCTATCTCGACCTCCACGGCCTTCCGCCCACCACTGAGCAAATCAACGCCTTCCTCGCCGACGTCCGCGAAGACTCCTGGCCCCGCCTCATTGACGAACTCCTCAAATCCCCCCGCTACGGCGAACGCTGGGGACGCCACTGGCTCGACGTTGCCCGCTACTCGGACACCAATGGCATGGACGAAGACATCGCCCATCCCTCCGCCTGGCGCTACCGCGACTACGTCATTGAATCGTTCAACAACGACAAACCCTTCGACCAATTCATCATCGAACAACTCGCAGGCGATCTCCTCCCCGCGATGGACCTTGCCGAAAGACGCGCCAAGACCGCCGGCCTCGGCTTTCTCTCCGTCGGACCCAAGATGCTCGCCTGCGACGATCCCGACAAGATGCGCCGTGACATCGTTGATGAACAAATGGACACAATGGGCCGCACCTTTCTCGGCATGACCATCGGCTGCGCCCGCTGCCACGACCACAAGATCGATCCCATCTCAATCAAGGAATACTACAGCCTCGCCGGCATCTTCATGTCGACAAAAACCCTCACTAAGTATTCTGTGGTCGCGCAGTTCCACGAACACGACTTCACCGAGGAAGAGCACAAGAAAACCTGGGCCGAAGTCAACAAACTTGAAAGCAAGCGGAAGAACCAAAAGACGCCGAAGGAGAAGAAAGAAGAGTTGGGCAAACAAATCGTGGCTCTCAAAAAAGACCTCCCCGCCCCCTTCAAAATCATGGGCGTCACGGAATACCCGACGCAAGATGTCAAAGTCCACCTTCGTGGTGACTCCCTCACCCTCGGCGAAGAAGCTCCGCGTGGTGTCCCCGCCGCCTGGACGCATGGTAAAAAAATCACCATGCCCCAAAAACAAAGCGGACGGCTCGAGCTCGCCCGCTGGATTGCCTCCGCCGAAAACCCACTCACCTCCCGTGTCATCGTCAACCGACTTTGGCGCTGGCATTTCGGGCGCGGCATCGTCCCCACGCCCGACAACTTCGGCGGCCTTGGCGAGAAACCCACCCACCCCGAGCTCCTCGATCACCTCGCTAAAAAATTCGCCGAATCCGGCTGGTCCATCAAAGCGATGCATCGCCTCTTGATGAACTCCGCGACCTACCGTCAATCCGCACATGCCGATCTCGCGCTCTTGGAATACGATCCTGATAACAAACTCTTCGCCCGCTGGCAACGCCGCCGCGTCGAATCCGAAGTCATCCGCGACAGCATTCTCATGAAGTCCGATCGCCTCGATCTCACAATGGGCGGTTCGATGCTGGTCTCCCGTTCGAACGCCTATGTCGATCGCGGCAAACTCAAAGAACACTCCCTCGTTCCCCGCCGCACCGTTTATCTACCCGTCTACCGCAGCTCCGGATACGACGGACAAAAAGCCTTCGACGCACCCGACCCCGCCGTCCCCGATGGCAACCGCCGCACTTCCGCCGTCGCCAGCCAGGCTCTCTATTTAATGAACAGCGAATTGGTTCACGAGTCCTCAAAGAACCTCGCCAAGGCCCTCCTTTCAAAGACCACTAATCTCTCCATTCGCGAACGCTCTTCGTGGATGATCAAACACCTCCTCGGCCGCGATGCCACGGACGGGGAATGCCTCAAAGGCGAGCAGTTCGTCCAAGACTACGGCGACGAAAAGGAAGCTTGGGCCGCCTTCGCCAGAGTGCTATTTTCCTCCAACGAATTTTTATACGTCGAGTAACCATGAGCCTGTGCAATCACCGAACAAGCTTCCCTCTTTCCCGACGGGAAATGTTGCAACGTTCCGGAACCGGATTCGGAGCCCTCGCCCTGCACTCCTTCCTCGCTCGTGAAGCCGCCGCAAAAACCCAGGCGCCGCCTCTTCCCGGAAAAGCCAAGCGTGTCATTTTCCTTTTCATGCACGGCGGCCCGTCGACGGTGGATCTCTTCGATCCCAAACCGCTTCTCACGCGTGACACCGGAAAAACCTTTCCACTCAAAGCGCCGCGCATCGTCTCACACAAATCAAAAAACCTTCTCCTGAAATCGCCCTGGTCCTGCCAGCAACACGGCGAAAGCGGAGCTCAGGTTTGCGAGCTGCTTCCGCATATCGCCTCCATCGCCGATGACCTTTGCTTCGTGAAGTCGATGCATTGCTCGAACTCCCGTCACGGCGGCGCGCTGCTCGAACTTCACACCGGCTCCGATACCTTCACGCGACCTTCGATGGGCTCATGGATCAACTACGGTCTCGGCAGCGAAAACGAAAACCTTCCCGGCTTTATCA
>JAKMEV010000465.1:0-8538 GCA_022425785.1 Akkermansiaceae bacterium
GGCATGTGGTAATCATCATCTTCAGGAAGATGAAGCACCTCGATCATGAAACTTTCCTTCACGTCTCCGGGAACCAGAGCGGCGGCCTCTTCTCCCCCGTCGAGAAGCCCTTCCCAACTATCCATCAAAAGACCACCCTTTTTCTTTTGGTCTTTCCCTTCGCCATGACAAGCCAAGCACTTGGACTCAAGAATCGGAACAACCACATCGGCATAAGCCAAACGATCCTCGGGGGCCTTGGTGACTTTGCCCTGATCTCCATCCTTGACTTCGTCTTCGCTTTCTTCCTCCGGAAGCAATTTCAGCTCCACAAGGAGGTCATTTACCGGGTCAGTCCCGTGAATTTTTTCCCCGCCAATATGGGCTCCGTAGCCCATAGCTCCCATCGAAGCGATCAAAAGAATTCCATAGACCGGACCATGAGTGTCATTTCGGGCACCCCAGAGCTTGGCAAGATAGGCCAACCCAAGAACACCCGCGAAGATCACCCCTCCCCACATGTGATTTTCCCAAGCCTCACCCTGATATCCATTCAAATCCATGCTGACGTATCCCGTAATGCAGGCAAATACCGCCGTGATCACGCCCAAGAAAAGAGCCAAGCCGGTCTTGGGCTTGAAACGCCCGAAAGAGAGCCATCCGAAAACCTCTGAAGAAAACACGAGAAAGGCGATTCCGATTGGAAGGTGCAAAATCAAGGGGTGAAATTCTCCGGTGATTTGAGCAAACTTCTCAGCGGGAATTACCTTGCTGATGAGTTCGGGGTCTTCTTTCCCGACAAATGGCATCGCCACCGTGATTCCGACCAACGCGAAAATAAAGAGAGTGAGAAAAACGAGCCCTGCAACACTGCCTTTTTCGTCCAGGTCATCTTCGAGATCGTAGTTAATTTGTTCTTCTTCAGACATAGATGAGGAAAATACGAGTTTTCGGATCGGAGTCTTTCGATTCGGACGACTTAATCAATCCCAATTACAAAGAGCCCCCATCCATTGCGCGCTTTTCCTCACTCCACAAACCCAAGAAGACTCTTAAAAACTCCAGTCCCATTTCTCAAGTCCGCAAATCGAGGCAGTGAGAAGATCGACACAGGCCACAATGTCCTTCTTGTGACTCATCTCGATCACTTGATGAATGTGGCGGGTCGGCACCGAGATCGCTCCGGCAATCGAGCCACCCGGAGACATTCTTTGCAAGCCGGCGGTATCTGTTCCGCCAGCTTTTAAGATTTCCGGCTGCCACTTGATTTTCTTTTCCTTCGCGGTGCTCTTGAGGAATTCGATCATGCGGTAATCGCAAATGGTCGAGGCGTCCATGATCTTAATCCCAGCACCTTTACCAAGCTTCGTCACCTGCTCCTGGGGCTGGGATCCCGGCGTGTCATAGGCGATTGTCGTATCGAGTCCAATTCCAAAGTCCGGCTGAATCTCCAGAGCAGAAGCATTGGCACCTCTCAGACCCACTTCTTCCTGCACCGTGAAAACGGCGTAGAAATCATAGCTGGGCTTTCGGCGCCCTTTTTTCAACTTCTTCAAAGCCTCCAGAAGAACGTATACAGACACCCGGTTATCGAGAGATTTCACATTCACGCAATCCCCCATCTCCACCAGCTCGCGCTCTCGTGTCACCGAGTCGCCCACGCTGATGACTTTTTTAACCTCCTTGGCCGACAAGCCGAGATCAATGAAGTAATCCGTAAGCTTGGGAACCTTGGTCCGCTCCTCGGGTGACATGATGTGAATTGGCTTCGAGCCCATTACACCAACCAAATCCTTCTTCCCATGCACAATCACCCGCTGGGAACTGAGCGTCTTGGGATCAAACCCGCCCAAGGGATTAAATCGAATGAAACCATTATCGTCGATATGGGTCACGATGAAGCCGATCTCATCCATGTGCGCTGCAGCCATGACTGATTTATGCGAGGATTTTCCCTTCTTCAGGGCTACCACACTCCCCATTGCATCCACCCGGACCTCATCGGCGAGGTTGCCATCCTTGAGCTCCTTGAGAATCAAATCACGGATTCTTTTCTCAAAACCGGGCGCACCCGGAGTCCTGCAAATTCTCTCCAACAAGGGCAAATCAATCGACATACCGGGAGAGTTAAAGAAGCCACCCCACCTCCACCAGCGGAAAACGCCTCTCAGACAAAAAAAGAACGGAGTCCGAAGACTCCGTTCTAAAGGTTAAGTTAGTTGTGGTTCGGTAACTCTTAGAAAGAGAAGGAAATGGAGGCACCTCCGTGGACACCATCTGCAGCGAAAGCGCCGAGAATGTCTTCCTCACCCTCGTTGTACGAAACGTAAGGAGAGAAGGTAACGCTGTCGCTGACGGCATAGTCGAGTGAGATCGAAGCGGATGCGTATAACTCGCCATCTTCGGCGAACTCGCCTTCATCTAGCAACATACCGTATACGATTCCGATGTTCGCAGTGGTTTTACTGCTTACTTCGAAAGAGTATCCGATCGTTCCCTCAAGAAGAACTGCGTCCTGAAAAATACCGTCAGTTCCAAAGAACACGGTAAGACCAAGATCGAGCCCACAACTCTGAGTGGAGAATCCGAGATAAACTTCAGCATCGTCAGCAAAGGTTTCGTAGGTGTAAACAGTGAAACCAGCTGCAATGGAACCAATACCAAGATCTTTACTGACAGATGCGTAGATATCGAGCTCATCAACATTGCCATCTTCACCGTCAGGTGAGATGGACCAGATACCAGCGGACCAATCAAGGCCCGAGTCGCTGGAACCGGCAAAATCAAGACCATACTCATAAGCATCTACTCCGAGCTCAGCGCCGCGGTAGATGTATTCTGAATTATAGCCAACATGGAATTCCGATTCGATTTCAGCCTGTGCTTGGCCGAAAAACAGTCCGGAAGTAATCGCTAGGATAGTGGATGTCTTATTCATGACGGGGGGAGGTAAGCAGCTAACGTGCCAGTGTGCAATACTTAGTTTTATCTAATTTAAAGCTTTCCGAAGTAGTTTAGGACAGATTGCAAGAAAAACCTTAAAAACTCTGACTATTTATTAATCCAGAGTATACGCCGTTTCCCCGTGCTCGGCGGAGTCAAGCCCCTCGAACTCGGTGTCCTCGTCAACTCTCAGCCCCACAATCGCACGAGTGATGTAAACGATAATCACTGTCGCAACAGCGGACCAAATCACCGTAATCGCCAAAGATTTCAATTGAACAAGCAACTGCTCCATGGCGGTGAAGGTCTCCCCTGTTGCTGGATTTTCGCCCAGTCCGACACCACCCAGGACGCCTTCGACCCCCAGAAATGCCACCATAATGGTTCCAAGAATACCACCGACCCCGTGAACAGCGAAGACATCGAGTGAATCGTCAATCTTTAACTTACTCCTCACAATGCCGCACATGAAGTAGCAGATCACACCAGCCATTGCCCCAATCACAATCGCCCCCATCGGGCCGACATTACCGGAAGCTGGAGTAATGGTCGCTAATCCAGCCACCATTCCCGTGGCGATCCCCACCACTCCGGTCTTGCCAGTCTGCAGACGCTCAACAAGGCACCAGACGATTGCTGCCGTGGCAGCCGAGAGATGGGTTACCAACATTGTCATGCCGGCAGCTTCATTGGCTCCGCCTTGTGAACCGGCATTAAAGCCAAACCAACCGACCCATAGCAAGGACGCTCCAATCATCACCAAACCAGGACTATGCGGAGGGCTCAACTGGGAAGGAAATCCCTTCCGGGGACCAATCATTTTAGCCAAAACCAGAGCGGAAACACCCGCCGTAGCATGAACCACAATTCCACCGGCAAGATCAACAGCTCCCCATTGAGCCATGATTCCTCCACCCCAGACCCAGTACACGGCCGGCGCATAAACCAAGATCAACCAGAGGGCCGTGAAGACCATGACCGCCGCGAATTTCATCCGCTCGACAAAAGCGCCCACAATTAACCCGGGAGTAATAATCGCAAAAGTCATCTGGAACATCACCATGACGGTCTCGGGGAAATCATTTCCCCAATCACCTTCGCCGATGCCATTCATGAAGAAGTGACCGAATCCTCCGAGCCAGTTTCCGCCGGTATTATCAAAAGCCAGGCTATAAAGACCAATTGCCCACATGATCGACGCGAGAGCGGCAATGGCATAACAGTGCATCAGCACCGAGAGAACATTCTTGGCACGAACCAAGCCCCCATAAAAGAGAGCCAAACCAGGAAGAGTCATTAAGAGGACCAAAACGGTCGCCGTGATCATCCAGGCCGTATTGCCGGTATCCGTGGGCACTTTTTCCGCAGCTTCAGCCGAAGCCATGCCCATTCCAGCAAGACCGACCATCAGTCCTACTCCGATTTTACTGAGTATGTTTGTTCTCATTGAGTTGTGAGTTCTTGATTTAACGGCGTTTCCGCCTCTCAAAGCGTCCTGAAGCATGATTCATGCCAACCATGAATTTCACTCATCAGCCGCTGGCACAACCGTTGCTATTCCGTTCTACGTTCAACAAGAACCTAGAAAAAAATGCGAAAGCTAACACAAACAATGACAAAAGTATGGCTGCTTGCTCTGACGGCGTCGCTCCTGTCCGGGATCGGTCAGGTCAATGCGCAAGACGAAACTCCCCAGCCCACTCCGGAAGAAACAAGCGCGGTAGCAAATCCTGCTGCGGAAGAGGTCAGCGAAAACAAAGCAGACTACGATGCCTTGATCGAAGCGCAGGGCAACGAAGCCTACGCCTTCGACTTCTTCACAACATCCATGCTTTGGACTGTGATTGCAGCGGCAATGGTATTCATCATGCACCTTGGATTCGCTACTCTGGAAGCTGGCCTGACTCAGAAGAAGAACACTGTTAATATTCTCTTCAAGAACGTCTGGATCATCAGCGTCGGCCTCCTGACATATGCCGCAGTGGGATTCAACACCCACTACCCTTGCGGCAGCTGGCAAATCGAAAACTTCATCGGAGTCAATGGCCCCATTAGTGGTCTCACCGGTGGAGAAAACGACACCTTCGCATACGGCGGACTCGGCTTGGCAATGACTGCCTATGGCGACTTCATCTTCCAGGCCATGTTTGCTGCCACGGCAGCAACCATCGTTTCCGGAGCAGTTGCTGAACGCGTGAAGCTCTCTTCCTTCATGATTTACTCTACTATCCTCGTTGCCTTCGGTTACACCATCGCCGGTTCATGGCACTGGGGTGAAGGGTTCCTCAACCAAATGGAAGAACCTTTCTATGACTTCGCCGGCTCTACCGTTGTTCACGGCTTCGGAGGTGCCGCAGCCCTCGCCGCCGTCATTGTTCTCGGACCGCGTGCCGGAAAATACGTTAACGGACAAGTCCGACCAATTCTAGGACACAGCATGCCGCTTGCAGCTGTCGGTGTCTTCCTGCTCTTCTTCGGATGGTTTGGATTCAACGGAGGATCTGTTCTCTCCGCAAACCCAGGGCCTCTCGGTCTCGTCTTCACTACCACTGCACTTGCTGCTGCTGCTGGCGCTGTCGCCTCGATCTTCACCTCGATGGTAGTTCTTAAGAAGCCTGACCTTTCAATGGCTCTCAACGGACTCCTTGCAGGTCTCGTTTCCATCACTGCCGGAGCCGACGCTGTCGGACCATGGCAAGCTGTCCTCATGGGGGCAATTGGCGGAGTCATCGTAGTATTCTCCATCCTATTCCTCGACAAAATCAAGATCGACGATCCCGTCGGAGCGATCTCGGTTCACGGAGTTGTCGGAATCTGGGGAACGATTGCTGTCGCAATCTTCGGTGAAGCTAACTTCATGTCCCAGATTTATGGTGTGCTCGCAGTTTACGCCTTTGCCTTCATCTTCTCTTACATTCTCTTCATGGTCTTGAAAGCAACCATGGGTGTGCGCGTCAGTGAAGAGGAGGAGGCCGAAGGACTCGATGTTGCCGAGCACGGTGTCCCCGCTTACAACGAATAATAAGTTCAGGAAACCAGATACCAATTCCAAAGACCGCAGGTTCGCCTGCGGTCTTTTTTTTATTTCAGCTCATTTCAATCTCAGCATGCTTTTCCACCCAGACTCTCAATTGCGGTAACGCGTCGAGCTCAGGGTCGTCCCGCAACACCTGCTCAGCCACCTCGCGCGACTCCCGGATTAAAATGGTATCCGCCAAAAACTCCACAAAGCGCAGATCCCCCACACCACTTTGACGCGTTCCCATAACCTCTCCCGGACCACGAAGCCGCAAATCCTCTTCCGCGATCTTAAACCCATCGGTCGTGCCCGCCAGAATATTTAGCTTCTCAACCCCGTCGACGCTCTTTCCATCGGTCACGAGAATACAATAACTCTTGTGCTCGCCCCGTCCGATCCGTCCACGTAGCTGATGTAATTGCGCCAGACCAAAACGCTCGGCATTGAAAATCACCATGACATTGGCATTGGCAACATCCACTCCCACTTCGATCACGGTCGTCGAAACCATCACTTCCGATTTCCCCTCACGAAACCTCGTCATCACAGCCTCCTTTTCCTCCGAGGGTAACTTTCCGTGAAGCAATTCCACCTCGAAATGCTTAAAGCGCTTCTGCCACTTCGGATGCTCTTGAATCACCGAAGCCGCCTTCACCGACTCGCTTTCCTCCACCAGCGGGTAGACCAGATAAACTTGTCGTCCTTCTTCCAATTGATCCTTCAGAAAGCTCGTCATCTCACCCACCTTCGGCTTCACCCGCACGCCCGAAATGATCTTCCCCCGCCCCGACGGCAGCTCGTCCAAAACCGAGACATCCAAATCACCATAAATCGTGAGCGTCAAGGTCCGAGGAATCGGCGTCGCAGTCATCACCAACACATCCGGCATCACCCCGCGCTGAATTAACCTCCCCCGCTGCGCCACCCCAAATTTGTGTTGCTCATCAACCACCACCAAACCCAAGTCGTCAAACTCAACGCCTTCATAAAGCAAGGCATGCGTCCCAATAATGACCTGCGAGGAATTCACGTCCTCCTTTCGGTCTGCTGTTGCCAAACCAATCCTCACTCCGAGAGGCTCGAGCCATTTTGAAAATGTCAGGTAATGTTGTTCCGCCAAAATCTGGGTCGGAGCCATCAAGGCCGCCTGACACCCCGAATCAACTGCCAGCAACATCGCGCAAATCGCCACGAAGGTTTTCCCGCTTCCGACATCTCCTTGCAGCAAACGATTCATTGGTCGGGGTGATCGCATATCTCCAACGATTTCTTTCACGCTCCGCTTCTGCGCTCCCGTCAAATCAAAGGGCAATGATTCATAAAACTCCGTCAGTAAATTCGTCTTCTTCCCGAGCACTCGCCCATTCAATTCCGCATACCGCGCCCGCTTCCAGACAACCCGAAGTTGCTGCAGAAAAAACTCCTCCTTCGCAAAATACCGCCGTGCGGTTTCAGCCTCCACCAACTCTCCCGGGAAGTGCAACTCGCGATACGCTTCGATTCTCGGGTAAGTCGGATCAACGTCGTATATGGAAGTCAAACTCTCCGGCTCCACCAACTCCAAAATACCATGAATGATCTCACGCAATCGCCGCTGGGGAATGCCGTTCACATTTCGATAAATCGGAACCAGGCGTTCGAGATGAAGCGACAACTCCGCGTCTTCTTTCATCACCTCAAACTCCGGATGATCGATGACAATCCGCCCATTACCCTCTTTCGGTTTTCCATACAGCACCACCTCCTGCCCTGCGGCAATCACCTTGCTCATGTAAGGCATATTGAACCAACGGCAGGTCAGTCGCGAAAAACCACCACCAGCCTCATCCTCAATAACCGCCTCATAAAATCCCTTCCCGCCAAATCCTTTCCGCTGCGTATCCAGAACGACTCCCCGTAAACACACCGCCGAACCTCCGGCCTGGGCTGGAAACGCGTCAAAGCGGCGCCGATCCTCGTAGCGCTTCGGCAACCAATCCAACAACTCCAGCCCCGTATGAAAACCAGCCTTCCCAAAGGCCTCCCACTCCCGGGATTTCAGTCCCGGAAAATCTTGTAACGAGCTCTCTGCCCTCATCGCGCTCAATTATCGCTCGCCGCGCGCACGTGTTGAATACTAATCTGCACCGAAACCCTTCCCCGAAAGACATTTCGATCCACCGTAAAGGTCACATCCCAAGGTGGATCGGGAAGATCATTCGCTCCCCCCCCGAAGAAAATCGCATCACGCTCCTCGTATCCCTGCCGAAGAAACAACCTCAGGTGATTATTCTTTAACCTCCGCGGCGGCTCAGTCAGCCAGACCTCGCGCGCCATAAAAATCGGTTGCGCATTTCCGCTCCCAAAAGGCTGAAGGAGTTCATAACTCTGCAGAAAATCGAGCGACAAATCGCCCAACTCAACTTCCGCATCAATATGGACTTTCGGCGAGAGATCCTTCCCAACAGAAGTTTCATTATAAAATTTCACGAAGCGCTTTCTGAAGTCATCGATCATTGCTTCTTCGATACTTAAGCCAGCCGCCATGTGGTGGCCACCACCGGCCACCAGTAAGTCACGAGCAGCTCCGATAGCTTCCACCAAAGATACTCCTTCGA
>JAKMEV010000255.1:0-8234 GCA_022425785.1 Akkermansiaceae bacterium
GTCGAAAATGAAGTCCTTGTAATCCTCCTTGAGCCACAGGTATGAACCGTAACGCGACCAGCCCTTCTCGCCGGGCCACGGCTCCAGAAAAAGTGAGCCATCTTTCTGGATCTTCCAGTTACCGGCAGTTTTGATCTTCGACAAGTCCTTGCCGTCAAAAATCGTAATAAACCCGTCCGCTGCAAAGGACAGGGGCGCACAGAAAAACGACAGAGCTAAAATTGATGTTAGAATCCTCATTACTCCGAAAGCCTATCACAACAGGCTACCCAACGAAGCAATAACCCACCCCCCTTAGGTCCAATATCAGTCGCTTCAAAATAGAATTACTCCTGCTCGCTGGTCCAATGCGACTCCAACCCTTTTCCGCCAAACCCGGTTTTCCGCGACCTTTCCGCCAAAAAGCGAATCGATAGCAAGGTCGCGCAGCGTAGTAAATTTAATGTTTCGGGGACCTTCAACTTCGGCATAAAAAACGGCTCCGGGGAAAACCCGAAGCCGTTCTATAAAGGTTGTTTAATCGCAGAGGATTATTGAGCCATTTCCTTGAGCTTCTTCAGAGGACGAACTTTGACCGCAGTGGAGGCAGGCTTGGCCTTGAACATCACCTCTTCTTTGGTGAATGGATTGATGCCCATCCGAGCTTTCGTTGCCGGCTTGCGGACGGTAACGATCTTCAGCAACCCGGGAAGGACGAACTCGCCGACGGCGCGCTTCTTGATGTGGCCCTCGATCACGCCGGAAAGGCTTTCGAGAACAGCAGCAACTTGCTTGCGGCTCAGTTCAGTTTCTTCTCCGATTTGATCTAAAATCTGTGTCTTGGTATAACGTTCTTTAGTGGCTTTCATAAGCAGTGGGAGTAGCTCAGTCAATCAACCGAGATTGTCAAGCAATCCAAAGCGCTTTTCGTGAAAAAACCCTCCCAAGCAAGGATTCGAGCCGTTTTGAGGTCCATTTCGGGAGAAAACCCCCCATCCAATTTAATTTCCCTGGTAAATTGACCGCCCTCCCAAATCGAAATTCGCCACAACGATCAGCGCCCCAATACCCACGCGGGAATTTTCATGATCAGGAAATTCACAGCCTTGAAGGCCTTAATAATCGAAATCGACATTCATCAATTCTCAAGCAATCTTGGGTCAACTTTTACGAGAACAAGATCATGATCAATCCTCACAACCGCCGCCAATTCCTCACCACTTCCAGTCTCGCCACCGCCGCTGCCCTGACCGGTTCCCGCGTCCTTGCCCAGGACGCGAAATCTTCGGGACCATCCCTCGAAGGTCGCATTTTTAAAGCAGTGAAAGGCGGCAAGAAAGGTAATGAATCCCCTCTCGAATTTTTTCAGCGTCTCAAGAAGCTCGGCTTTGATGGCGTCGAGAGCGGCAATGCCAAGCAGGCCACCGAATACGCGGCTGCCTCCCAACAGACCGGCGTGATGTTTCACGGAATGGTTTGCGGCTGGCACTGGGGCACCCGGCTCAGCAGTCCCGACGAGACCATTCGCGCAAAAGGCCTCGCCTTGATGGAACAGAACATCCGCGACACCCACCGTCTCGGTGGTTCCTCCGTTCTTCTTGTCCCCGGCAAGGTCAGCGGAGCCAAGGAAACCCACGATGACGTCTGGCATCGTTCCATCGCGGAAGTGCGCAAGGTTCTCCCTCTCGCCAGCCGTCTCGGAGTTCGTATTCTAATCGAAACGGTGTGGAATGGCTTCTGCGAATCACCTGATAAATTCCGCGACTATCTCGACGCCTTCGACAACCCATGGGTGGGTGCTTATTTTGACATCGGGAACATGCAGAAGTTCGCTCCGGCTGAAGAATGGATCCGCACCCTCGGACACCGCACGGTCAAACTCGACATCAAGGACTGGGGAAAGAAGAACGGGTTCTGTCGCCTCGGCGAAGGTGACGTCGACTGGGACAAGGTCCGCGTTGCTCTTCAAGAAGTTGGCTTCTCCGGCTGGGCCACCCGGGAGGGCCGTGACAAGAGTATCGAAGATACCTCCGCCCTGATCGATCAGTTGATGATCGGCAAAAAGGGATAAGCCGGGAGCATTGTCTCACTTCCTGTTCGCCTGGTATCGTCCTTCAATATGAAGGACGTCGCCCTTTAATACGTGCGCATATCCTCCTTCGAGCGTGACGGACTCCGGTGTGGCCTTAACCGCCCGCTTTGTCCAAACCACCTCGTCTCCATTCCGAAGAATACAGCGCCCATCCTCCAAAAACTCGCGGGTATGTGCACCGGCATAAGCCCACTTCCCAAGCAGGGCATGTCCTTTAAGTGTGACGGGCTTGGGTTGTGGAAGAGGAGTGCCCATTTCAACATCAAGTTTGGTTTCAAAAGGAGGAAGAACCCGCAGGCCGAGATTTTTAAACTCAATCGGAGCCCCTTCCGACTCAAGACAGAGAAAGCCAAATGCCGGGCTGATACCATCGCCTCCCGACACCTCTTCTCCGTTCACCCAAAGCTTCACCACGCCGTCGATCGCACGAATATAATAATGATTCCACTGATTGATCCCGAGCGTGGTATCTTTCGACGGAAAGCTCCGTCGACCGTTCGGAGCAACCGGAGGAAATGGCCGCATCTTGATCGGACCTACCGGGAAGACATCTCCATTGCTAGTAAACCAATCGCCCTTCTTCTTGTATTGCGCTTCGTAAACTTCCTTATAACCAAGATCCAACACCTGCACCTCGATGCCATGGGGAAGGAGGCCTTTGCCTTGCATGAGCCGGTTGATCGACTGCGGTGTCGCCCACACAAAGACCCCGGAGTTTCCGCCTTTTTTCTTATGCATCCACTCGCAGGAAAATTCAAAATTCGTAAGCGGTTTGTGATAGCGGATCACTCCGGTGGGATTCCCAGTGCACCAGGTATGGCTGCCTTCCCACTTCCAGGTGTCGGCCTTGCAATTCACGTTGGCAAAATCAGCTTCCGTCAACTCGACCCATCCCGGACCCACACCACGGCTGAACTCCGGCTCCATCTTCACGGTCAAACCGCTGTCCACCTCACCGGCAATATCACTCATCAGGTAAGCGGCGATGTCCCGGACATCCTGGCTACTGAGCCCCATCGCCGAAGCGGAAGGCATCCAGGAATGATTCTTAAGGTATTCAATTTTCGCATGAGGACGACGATGCGGCACCTTCAAGGTCACTCCACCCATCGTCTTAACCCGGATGGCCCCGGCATGCCAACTATAGCCGCGTGAAACTCCCTCAAGCCGGTGCCCATTTTGCGTCACGACCAGTGGCTTATCATAGCCATGGGCAAGCTCCCCCGAGGGATCGACGAGCGCCCGAACAACCGTGGCAACATCCCGTACCTGTCCCCAGTTGGTGAGATCAGGCCCGAAGGAGATTCCGCTTCCTCCGATCTGGTGACACATCATACAGAGAGCGGCCTTGCTTCGTCCGTTATCGACATTCGGTTTGAGCGCCGAAATCTTCTCAATGGATTCCACCTTGGTGGGAACTCCAAACTTCGTCGGGAAAAGGTAACTCTGCGTCAGCGCAACCGGAACAGGATCACTAATGTCTTTCTCCAAAAACTCTGCAATCGTGACCTGATACTCTTCGCCACCAAATTCCTCATGCTTCTGAAAACGCTGCATGAATCCCAGATTCCTCTCTCGCTCCTCGTCGGAATAACAGAGCCCGTATGTGTAGGCCAATTTGCGGAAAGTGATCGCATCAACATTCTGCCCGATCATGCAATCCGCCAAATCTGCCAGAGCTTCGGCAGACCGCAATCGCCACGCGAGAGTCTTTTGCTGTTCGTCCCACTTTCCAGGATCAGGCTGCAGCGGCTTCACCAACTTCCTGTAAATCTCGTCCTTGTGATCGTCACAAACCGCACCGAGTGCCTCAAGATACCATCGATTCTTGCCATTGTATCCGGCAATGAGCTTGCGCAGTGGTTCCCGGATGTCATCCAGTTTCATCCCCCGCATGATTGCCAAAATCTCCCGACGGACTGCTGGCGAAGGATCACCCGCCAATTGTTTAATCAGAGGAAGAAGCGACTCCTTCCCCGCCATTCGGAGGGCCCGGATCGCGACAATGCGCCACTGTACTTCATCCGACGTCAACATGGTCTTCACCAAGGACGGACCCCTGGAATCCTGAAGCTGGGCCATCACGAAAAGCGCCCGCGCTTGATAGTAAGGATTGTCCGCGTGCGCCTTGCTGAATGCCAGGAGCTCGTCAAAGACACCCTCTTGCTTTTTCAGACGGTCCTGCGCCACCCACCGCACTCCCGGCGACGGACTTTTCAAGGCCTCCAGCAATCCTTTTTTTGAAGAAAAATCGATCTTGGGAAGGCGAACCCGGCTTCCCTTTTTCGCGACGCGAAAAATCCCCCCGATGGCATTTCCCGAGCCACGGGCGTTGGTGTGCGAATTCCAATCGCTCACAAAAAGAGCTCCATCTGTCGACGCTACCACATCCGATGGCAGGAAGCCCGAAGCGGTCTTGTTCTTCGACTTGCGATCAGTCGCAAAGAATGCCTTGTTCAAATCCTGCAGCTCAATCTGCGCATCTTGCAACTCGGGTCGAAAGGCAAAGACCGCGCGATGCACTGTTTCGCAAACCAAATACTGTCCGCGATATTCCTTCCCCAGTTCATCGCCCTCGATCATGTAGTCACCCGTTGGTGCACCCGGACCCCAAAGATTTCCCGGAGGAGTCACGCCGGGAAAATGCTCCCGCCAGTGTCCTTCGTCCCGACGAAGAGACGACTTGGAGTGCCGCTCATAGGCGTTCTTCATGATCTCTCCCGTCACGGTTTTTTTCTCCCAGCTTTTTGCCGAGTCTTCCCAGGAACGATTTCCATCCTCCAGGGCGGCGTATCCGAAATTCGAATGCTCCATGACCCAGGCCGCCCGGGCATGCGCGGGGTCGTCATTATCCGCCTGCAACACATCTCCAAATGAAGTCAACGACATGGCATGGGCATTACGCGAATTTTGAAAAATCACCTCCGCCTCGCTTCCGTCGGGATTCATCCGCAAGCCAAATCCACCCACATAGAGGCGCCCGTCAAAACTCCTCTTCCCAATGCTTCGGGGATTCTGGCTGTAGTAGGAGCTCGCGTGAATTTCGCGGCCATCCGACATCGTCACATCCGCGCCGATATTGCCGTGATTGACATACCACTTTCCGCTCGGACCCGGCACCACCGCGTGGAGCGCATGATCATGTCCGCTGCCGTGAAATCCCTTCGCGATGATCTTTTCCTGATCCACTTTGGGGTCGAACGCATCGTCCCGGTTCACATCGGTATAGACGTGAATGTTGGGTGCCATCGAGACAACGATCACGTTGTCAAAAACGCCAATGCCCATCGGCTTGGAACTGAAGGTCGGCCCAAAAATCTTCACCGAGTCTGCTTTCCCATCGGCGTCGGTATCCTCAAGGATCTTGATCCGCGCGTGCGGTCCTTTCTCGCCCGATTTCTGCAAATCCTCCGTGACCCAGACCCGCCCCTTCGAATCGACATCCATCGCAATCGGACTATGACACAGGTCGGTCCCGGCCCACAAGCGGGCCTCCAATCCGGGTGCCACCGAAAAACTCTCGAGCATCGTTTGTTGGTCGGCCGCAGCCCCCAGGGTCAGCACAGGTAGAATCGCTTTTGAAAGAAAAGATCTCATAGACATTAGAAGGTAGAAAACTTTATACAGTCAAAAATGTTCGATTTTATCAAATATGATGAAATCGATTCTATTGGGGTCGCGGATTTTCTGGTAAGTCAATTCCACTGAATCACCATCGCACTCGGCGCTGATCCCGTCCTCCTCGATCAGCGGAGATCCCGGATCAGTGCCGAGCGCGTATTCGACCAGAGAACCATTCCCGCCACCATCGCCGTCCGCAAGGTCTCCCCAAAGCAAAATCGCTCAAAGTCCACCTCCACCGACCAAGCTTCACCCCATGGGCCTGGATCACACCGAGCTCACCTATCGCTACGGCGGCCGCGATTTTCGTCTAACAGATGTCCACGGCCAAGTCGTGCACGACATCTTTGCCTAGCGAGCGATAGCTCCCGCAAGACACGTGGGCGTGTATCCGGGCGTCAGAATTCCAATTTCATTGGGAAAAAGCCACCAAACACGCACCGAACCTGAACCAGATATGAGCAAAAAGCAGCAAGTGCGACAAAAAGTGACGAAAGTATCGACTGTAATTTGACAAGTGGCATCTCCTAGACAAAAGGTAGCCCTTCGCCGGAACCATTCACTCACAGCCATCTCATTCTTCCAGCCTCCCGGATTGGGCCCTGCACCACCAGGCGGGGAAAGCAGTTCCAAGCCCCGCTGCCTGAACTTCTCAAACCATCAACACTACCATGAAAGCCAAAATCACTATCGCTCTTGCCATCGGAGGGGCCCTCCTTCTCACCGCCCTCTCCTCCTGCGCCGGACCTCTCGGACGATCCGGATATGAGTCCGCCCCCTACACCACCGTCAAAAAAGATGGCGCTTTTGAGATCCGAGACTACCCCGAAATTGTGGTCGCCACCACCGTCATGAAAGACGCCAAGAACAAACAGAACTCAGGCTTCATGAATTTGTTTCGATACATTTCCGGAAAGAACGAGGCCGAACAAAAAATCGCGATGACCACACCGGTTTTTTCGAAGACAGGTGGAGAGCAACAAGAGATGAGTTTTGTCCTTCCCGATGACGTTGCTAAAAACGGAGCACCCAAAGCCAACAATGACAATGTCACCGTCACCAAGCGGGAAGCGGGACGTTTCGTAGTCTATCGCTACAGCGGACGCTGGACCGAAGCCAACGACAAGAAGGCACGCGAAAAACTCACCAAGTGGGCCAGGGAACAAAAACTCACTCTGACATCCGTCATGGAGAAGGCCAGCTATGACCCTCCTTTCACTCCTCCCTTCATGCGACGCAACGAAATCATGGCCCGCATCGACAAGTGATCAGCTAACTTTTCTAACTACAGACAAAAAAGAGACCGCCAAGAATCTTAGCGGTCTCTTTTGTGTTAAATTGCGGGTCCGGATTACGGAAGTTCGCGGAGAGTATAATAAACTTCCAGAGTTTTCCAGGCGGCGTCCTTGAACATCCCGTCGGTGTTGATCCTGAGATAATGAAGGCGGTCAATGGAGCGTTTCTTCGAGAAGTCTTTGACCGTAATCACGACAGAATGATTCGAGCCTTGAAACTTGGCCGAGGTGATTTCCTCTTTGCGTTTGTCGTGCGAAGGTGAGCCGTATTTTCCGGTATTGGCGTAATACCAGGACTCCATGGAGAGAGCCTTCACGAAGTCCTCTGCCTTGATGTTCTTGTTGATGGGAGCCGTGAAGCGAATCACAAAACCATCCTTGGTTGGCGTCATGTGGTGGATGTCGGCGGGATTGGTTTTTCCGTCATAAACCACACGCTGAAGGCTGTCCTGCTTGCCTCCGCGGGCACCCCAGCCACGACCGGTTTGGCCGATGAGGAGAGATCCATCAGGAAGGAAGCAAGGACGCATCGCGCCGGCGTGAAGACCGCGGGCGAAGGGCATCACGCAACCTTGATCGATGCCATTAAGTTGTTCGGTGTGCACCCGCAACATCGTTGAGAGGGTTTGGTCACCGATGAACATTTGCTTCTGAAAAGGACCATACTTTCCGCCGCTCATTTCCCAGGCCGGATGTCCGGGTGAGTTGGCGAGACGACCATGGGGAAGCCACACCGCACCTTTGCGAATCTTGTCCTTCCACTTGTCGAACTTGAGCTCGGGAGAATCCGGGTTCATTTTGCCGGGAAGAGTGACCAGTCCGGAGAGGTGGCCGTAAAACTTTCCTTTCTCGAGCGGGACGACCTTTGAGGAGCCGACGTATTCGCCTTGGTTTTCGGCATACCAAAGTCGGCCCTCGGGATCGACTCCAATTCCGGCGGGTGAACGAAGGCCGTTGGCGTAGGGCTCAAACTTTCCATCAGCTGTCACCTTGCAGGCCCAGCCGCGATAGCCACCCATCGACCCCATAAAGGGACCGCCAGCACGCCAGGATGTTTTCTCATCGCCACCGTGGGAGAGGTTGAGCGCGAAGTAGAAATTGCCCTCATGATCACGAGCGGGACCGTGCGCGTATTCATGGTAGTTCCCGTGGAATCCATAGTCGTCGCAGAGGGTCTGGAATTGATCCGCCCGTCCGTCGCCATTCGTGTCAGCGAGACGGGTGAGCTCGGGCTTCTGCATGATGAC
>JAKMEV010000497.1:0-3072 GCA_022425785.1 Akkermansiaceae bacterium
GGTCCTTGACGATGTCGTAAAGCTCTTCGGCAGGACGTTCACCAAAATAAATCTCCACCAGCTTCGGCGACAAAGTTCCGGCGGCGTAGGCCTCACGCAGGGCATCGAGGAAGTTGCGGCCATCGCGGTACTGCGGCTGAAGAAAGACCCGGTCCAGTTTGTAGTTTTTGGTGTAACGATAGCGGTCGGTGCGGATCGTGCGCACGCGGTCGATAGTGTGATCGCAGCGGTCGCGGCCGGAACCGACAAACTCACGCGCTTTGAAATCCGGGGCGAACAAATTCTGACCCTCGATCCACTTCGGATAAGGAATACCAGCCCAAGCCAAGGTGGTCGCGGAGACGTCGAGGATCGACACCAAATCATTGCGGACTTTCTTGGTGGAAGGCACCCATTTCTCAGGCCCCTTGATGATGAGCGGCACATGAAGCCCGGCCTCGGTCGGCATCTGCTTGTGACGCACCAGGTTGTTGGCGCCATGATCTGAAAAATAGACCACGATTGTCGAATCCTCCAAGCCGCTCTCCTTGAGCGCCGCGAGGATCCCGCCAATTTTGTCATCATCACTACGAATGGCGTCGCAATGTTGCGCGATAACTTCGCGGTAAAGTTCATTATTGGGGTAGTCAGCCGGAACCACGGCCGAGGCCCGGTCAGTCATGCGATTCTTCGGCCACTTTTTGGTATTCGTCTTACCGCCCTTTAGCTGAATCTGACCAAAGAAGGGTTTGTCCTTAGGCAAGGAATGCCACTTCCCTTTGAGCTTGGGATAGAGTGTCGCTTCCGAGGTGAAGTTGTAGTCGGTCTTGCCAATATTAAAGGTGGTGTAACCGGCTTCTTGCATCAGCTCCGGCAAGGTCTTCATGCCCTTCGGCAAAGGCACCCCGGCCGGACCACGCCGCGAACGATGTTCGTGGGCCCCAAAGCGAAACTGGTAAGCTCCCACAATAAACGACGAACGACACGCCGAGCAAACCGGAGCAGGAACGTAGGCTCGTTTGAAAAGCGTGCCTTCAGCTGCCAGCTGGTCAACCACCGGCGTCTTCCCCTTGTTGGCCTCGTAGCCATAACACCCAATCCACGGCGAGGTGTCTTCCTGAACAATCCACAGGATGTTCGGCTTGTCTGCAGCCGAAGAGAAAAGAGAGCTGACGAGCAGCGCAATGCCAGACCGGAGAAAAGTGCGTATATTCAATTTCATGCGAGTAAGACAATAAGGGAAGCTGACCCTACGGAAGAAGGCGAGGGTTTCTTCAAGGATAATTCAGATTCCAACATCCTATGACCCATAGTGGGGTAACGCTCAGTCTGCTGGACAGTTGGGGAAAATTGCGGAACTCTCAAAGCCATGATGACCGTCTACATAAAACCCGGCTGCCCCTGGTGCATTGATGTCGAAGCCTACTTGAAAAAAAATGGCCACGAATACGAACGGATCGACGTCACCGCCGACCGCGAGGCCTTCGCTCGGATGGGCGAGATCTTTGGGCAAACCTCTGCCCCTTCCATGACCGTGGGAGATCTCAAACTCGCCGACTTTGGGGTCGAGGAATTAGTGCCCTTCCTTAAAGAGCATCGCTTGTAGCGGCAACACCGGGTGTTTGAGAATGCGCGTGCTGCGGGAAGTCAAAGGTCAACACCAGCGGTTCAGTTCCCGTATTCTCGATTTCGACGCCGCCGCGATCAAGTGCGGCCTGGGTCAGGAATCCAATCTCGGGATAGAGTTCCCCCAGCTTCATATCCTGGTGATAGCGCACTTCAAGTTTTCCAACCCGGCCACGCCCACCATTCGTATGGAAGAGCGCGGGGCTCTCCGGGCAGAAATCGGTCTTCGCGCCGGGCGCAAGGGTGAGACGGAGGATGGAGCACTTCTGGTCGCCAAGGACATCACCGTAAACAACCCACTTTGCATCCACTCCGTCGCCGGCGAATTCATCGGCGGTAATCGCCGGACGCGAATTCTTCTTCACGAAGTCAGGATCCTGATTCGCCTCAAAGTCGAAGGTATCAACGAGGCACTCCCAGTCTTCGTGCCGGTCCTTCGGATAATCCTCTTCCCGGCAGGCATAAAACGCATCCGCTGCGCCGATGCGGCCGTCAAGCGTTCGGTCCTCGGCGAGGAAATGCTCATCCATCGTCACGTGCAACTCGTGGGTGCAAAGGTCCGTCGGCGAATGCAGCACACCATTCGGCATCACGAAGCCGTCATCAAGATGCATCATGGTGTGCGGCGACAGATACCGAACCCCATTATATTCGCCTGCTCCCCAGCGCTTCATGCACTCCAGGAAATCATCCTTCGTGACATAGGGATAGAGCCCCATGGCGGTGGTGTGGTAATGCGACGGATCAACTCCCGGGTTATCGAAGGAGTTGATGTCGTAGACTTCCCATTTTGACCAGTGCAGGTGATGCGGGATGGGATTCAGATTGTCGAACTTCTTGGACACAACCGGCCAGGTGATCTCACCGAAAAGTGATTCTGAAACAGCCATGATTTTCTCGCCCATGACGGCTTGGGGATCGGCCGCAATCAGATCCTGTAGCGAGATGACTTGCCCGTTCGGCGTAAGGACATGTGCTTCTCCTTCGCGAAATGGTGCCTTTCCCGTGCGGGTATCGATGACTCCGGTCACAATGGGCACGGTGCAGCACATCCAGATTTCATCGAGACCGGTTCCGCCCATGTAGTCCGGATAGTAGGAACTCTCATCCAGGCGAATCCGTTTCCCTGGCGTGCAAAATGTCCGGCCAGCGTAACGGTGCAGAAGTTGCAGCACCCCGTCGTTCTCATTCAGGCAATCATCGAGAATCGAATCCGGCCCGACGCCGGGCCCGTCAATCACATCCTGTTGAGGGTATTCGTGCAGTTTATCCGGCAGAATTGACGTCGAGGTAGACATGGGTAGTGGATCTTGGGTGGGTGGGAAAAATTACGCGATTTTCAATCTGGCAGAACAGAACGAGACAGGCCAAGGACCCGCAAGTTGGAAGCGAATGCTGAAGATTGGGGAAGAGAGTGGCAAGAGTGAATGGCAAGCCTCTCTCAGCGCAGCTACTTCCCTGCCGGAC
>JAKMEV010000519.1:0-3801 GCA_022425785.1 Akkermansiaceae bacterium
ATTTTGAGGAATCGACAGTAATGGGAACCTTCGTGATGTCGGGTTCGGACTGCACTAGGTTGAGGAAGCGGGTCATCATGTCGACACCGTCGATGAGCCCGTCGTCGAAGCAGATATCGATCACCGGCGCGCCGTTGTCGACTTGTTGACGGGCCACGGCGAGAGCGTCTTCGAGCTTTCCTTCCTGAACGAGTTTCCGGAAGCGAGGCGAACCGGCGACGTTGGTGCGCTCCCCGATCATGAGGAAGTTTTTGTCGTCGGTGTGATTGTAGTGCTCGGTCCCTGATAGGCGGAGGAGTGGATCAATGGCAGGGATTTTACGAGGTTCCACGTCGCGGACGCCCTTGGCAATTTCGGCAATGTGCTCTGGAGTGTTGCCGCAGCATCCGCCAGCGAAATTGATGAATCCGGAACGGGCGAAGTCGCCGAGATGTTCATTCATGTCCTCAGGGAGCTTTGGAAAGCCGGTCGGGGAGAGTGGGTCAGGCATACCGGCGTTCGGGTAGCAGGAAACATAGGTCTCGGCGACACTGGAAAGTTCCTCAATGAAGGGGCGCATTTGGTCTGGTCCGAGAGAGCAATTGAGCCCGACGGCGAGCGGGTTGACATGGGCGACGGCATTCCAAAGAGCTTCAATTTTTTGTGCCGAGATCATTGTTTCACCACCCATTCCAACAGCGGCGGAGATGATGACGGGGAGCTTAAACCCTCCTTCCTCGAAGACGTCCTGAATCGCGACGAGGGCAGCTTTGGAATTGAGGGCATCGAAAATGGTTTCGACCATGAGGATGTCTGATCCGCCTTCGATGAGGGCGAGGATTTGCTCCTTATAAGATTGATAGACCTGGTCGAAAGTGACCGTTCGGAAGCCAGGATCGTCGGGGTCGACGGCGGAGTTGTTGAGCCCGACGGTCATCGGGCCGATGGCCCCGGCAACATAGCGGGGGACGCCGGTTTCATTGGCGATTTGGTCGGCGACTTTCCGAGCGAGTTGTGCTGATTTGATGTTGATCTCGTCCGAGAGCTCGCGCAGAAATGGATTTTCGATGATGCCCTGATAAAACTCGGGGTCTTTTCGACCGGTGCCTTTTTCGCGAGGGTCCTCAACGAAAAATTCTGACTGCGCGATGGTGGTGGCGGAGAAGGTGTTGGTTTCGACGATGTCGGAGCCTGCATTGTAGAAGCGCTTATGGATGTCGGAGATGACATCGGGCCTGGTAAGAGAGAGGATGTCGCCGTTGTTGAGAAGATCTTTTTCCGTGTCTGCGAAGCGGCTGCCACGGGCGTCGCTTTCTTCCAGGCCATATGTTCGAATAGTGGTCCCCATCGCTCCGTCGAGGACAAGAATGCGTTCGGCGAGGGCGGCTTTGAGTTCGTTGGTGAGATCGTTCGGCATGGGCTTGCGCTGCGGGCAGAGTTTTGGTTTGATTTTGGGGCTTCGCAAGAACAAATCTACGCATCACGATATGTTGATGGGTTTTTGGTGAGTGCTGGAAGCAGCGGAGCTTAATCAAGATGTCAGTGGCCAATAAAGCATGGCTTTGGGAGGATTTCGTTGATTTTGAGTTCAGAGGGGACTTGGGGAAAGTGGGGCTTTTCAAGATCGCAACTCATGCTGACCGCTGGTTTGGTTGGCTGATTGATGGAGTCACCGGAGAATGACAACTTTCGGAGTATCCTGCTCGACCAAGTGTTTCATCACTATCCTAAAACTGCCAATCGTTCGCTCAGTCTGCGGATCCAGCAGATTGAGGAGTTTTTCAAGAATTGATCGAATCACTGAGAGAGGTGAAGTGGCTATAATTACTCCTTGTGCTTGATCTCCGCATGCAGGAATGAGAGTGTCCGCGCGTCGAAAAAAATGGGGCTGTAGCTCAGTTGGTTAGAGCAGGGGACTCATAATCCCTTTGTCCAGGGTTCAAGTCCCTGCGGCCCTACCATTTTTAGTAAAGCGATTGGTGGTGGCTGTCACTGACTGGCTTCCAGAGCGCCTTTTTTCATTTGAGCGGACATCAAAGTGAGCGCGTTGGCCCGGGTGGGGGCGAGATGCTCTTTAAGGCCCGTTTTGTCGATGAAGGAAAGATCGGCGCTCAAGACGTCGTCGGGGGATTCGTTGTCGAGGATGCGGACGAAGAGTGCGATCATGCCCTTGGTAATGACGGAGTCGGAATCGGCGAGGTAGCGCATTTTCCCATCCTCCGTGGTGGATTCCAGCCAGACCTGGGACTGACAGCCTTTGATGAGGCGGTCTTCGGTATGGAGGCTTTCGTCCATGGGAGCGAGTTTTTTGCCCAATCCGATGACATACTCGTATCGCTCGGTCCAATCTTGAAAGAGGTCAAGTTCGCCGAGGAGTTCCTGTTGCTTCTCTGTGATCGTCACGTGCGACAATTACTCGAGGTTTTCGAGAAAAGCAAAGGAATCAACGAAGCATCATGAGTGCTTTCTTGAGTGCGGCTTCTAGGGCGTCGATTTCTTGCTCTGTGTTGTAGAGGGCAAAGGAGGCCCGCAAAGTGCCCGAAACGCCGAATCGCGCCATGAGAGGCTGGCAGCAGTGGTGCCCGGTGCGCAGGGCAAGGCCCATTTGGTCAAGGAGAGTACCAAGGTCGTAGTGATGGACACCCTCGAAGTTGAACGAGATTGCTCCCGTGCGGTCGGGGGGGCCGTAAATGGTGACTCCGTCGAGTTCGGCTAGCATTGCGGCGGCCTTTTCGATGAGGGCCGACTCATGTGAAGCGATGTGAGTAAGTCCGACTTTATTCACATAGTCGATGGCGGCGGCGAGGGCGATTCCGCCTTCGATGTTTGGAGTGCCGGCTTCGAATTTAAAAGGCGGATCGTTGTAGGTGGTTTTTTCGAAGGTGACTTCTTTAATCATCTCTCCGCCTCCGCGCCAGGGCGGGAGTTCACAGAGTAAATCATGCTTTCCGAAAAGAATTCCGATGCCGGTGGGGCCATAAACCTTGTGTCCTGAAAAGGCGTAAAAATCACAATCAACATCCTGCACATCAATGCTCATGTGGGGTAGCGACTGAGCGCCGTCGATACAGGTGAGCGCGCCAACTTTCTTGGCCTGTGAGCAAATCTGAATAACCTTGTTCACAGTGCCGAAGGCGTTGGAAACATGGTTCACCGCGACTAACTTGGTGCGGTCGGAGAGGAGGTTCTGGTAGGTATCGAGGTCGAGAGTGCCATCGTCGAGGACAGGGATTACTTTTAAAGTTATTCCCAGTCGTTCACAGAGCATCTGCCAGGGAACAGTGTTGGAATGATGCTCTAATCCGGAGATGATGATCTCGTCTCCATTAACGAAACGGTCGGATCTTCCCAAGGACGAAGCAACGAGATTGACCGAATCGGTCGTGCCGGAGGTGAAGATAATTTCTTCGGGCCGAGTGGCATTGAGGTGTCGGGCGATTGTTTCGCGGGCCGCTTCATGCGCTGCCGTGGCGGCTTGGGCGAGATGATGGACGCCGCGGTGGATATTTGAGTTGAGTTTTTCGTAGTAATTCCGGGACGCATCGAGAACCGGGAGCGGTTTTTGAGAGGTGGCGGCATTATCCAGATAAACCAAGGGTTTGCCGTGAACTGACTGGGCCAGAATAGGGAAATCGTCTCGATAAGTGTATGGGTCGAACGCGTTCACAGTTCTTGTGTAAACCCGCAGAGGGCTTCCCGCAAGTCATGGCTGTCGAGTCATCGCTTGGGGCTTGAGTTTCGCGGTGTTTTGGAGAAGAACCTTCGTGTGATTGATTCCTCGACCGGATGGCTGCTTGTGGGCCTGGCCGCCTTGTGTGTGGG
>JAKMEV010000520.1:0-7788 GCA_022425785.1 Akkermansiaceae bacterium
GTCAGCTTTGAGATCGGAGTCGCCGACGAGGGAAAGGTCGATGAGGAGGGCCTCTCCGCCGAGGGTTTCGATTTCGGTGCGCATGAAATCAGCTTCGGCAGCTTTGGTGTCGAGGGTTGCGAGAATGGCGACGGTCTTCATGTGGGGGACTGATACAGGAGAAAGCGCAGAGAGTCTTGAAGAAAAACAGGTGATTTTTGAATAAAATCGTCAAATGGGGGGTTTGGGAAATTTTAGGGAAATTGAGTTTTAGGAAGCATGAATAAAGGGATCGGCGATTTTAATGAATCCAAATTGAGCCGAATTTCGGACACTTAATTTTCTGAATTCAATGAAAGTGATCAGAGGAGCAGAACTTTGTATTTTGTCAGACTGAGGAGCCGCGAATTTTTGGACGGACAAAGATGATGGGCAGTTGGAGTCTGGCCTTGGACGCTGAGGCATTTAGCGATGAAGAGCTGCGCTTTCCTGATTCTGCCGACGCGCGCTTTGAATTTTTGCAAGTGGGGGGACGCTTTACGACGAGATACCCAAATGGTTTGCCCGGTTGAGAGTGTCGCGCGAGGCGATGCCTCTTGACCCAGGGGAAGTGATTCTTTACTGTCAGCGTGCTATGAAATTCCTCAAAACTCTGATGGTTTGTCTGATTCTTCCCTTCGTCTTCTTGGCGTGTGATCAAAAGACGGATGAGGAAGAGGTGGGTGGTGGCGAGGCCGTTGCGGATACTCATGAAAAGGTCTACAGCGAGTACTTTGGGATGATGGAGGAGGCTTTAAGCTCGATGGGTTCGATTGAGAGCAAGGAGACTGCGGATGCCTTTCTCGCGAAAATCAATGTGATGGTTCCACAACTTCTGGAAATTATGAACCGGGTGAGAGCATTGCCCGAGCCCTCGGATGTAGAAAAAAATTCGGCGCAGTCATTGCATGCGGAAGTGATGTCACGGATCAAGTTAAAGCAGAATTTGGACCGTCAATTGGCTGAGACCAGAGAACTGACAACGGAGGCGAAGGTTGCAATTGCAGCGGTGAGAGCCTCTTTTGGGTCCGGAGATTTTGGGGTCAATATGAAGGTGATTTCCCGACAGATGGACGCTATTTACGGATTAAAAAGTTATTAAGGTAGGAGGGAAAGTTGCTTGGTGCCGGGAATTGGCGCTACTGCGGTAAGTGATCTATCTTGACCCTGGGTGTCTGATTCCCTATTGCCAAGGGATTATGAAATTACTCAAAGCACTGACAGTATGCCTCATTCTTCCATTCGCATTTGTTGCGTGTGACAAGAAGGAGGACAATGAAGCTTCGGATGGTGGTCCCAGTAAGAAGGCAGACACCCATGAATCAATTACCACCGAATACTTCGGCTACATGGAAGACGGGATGGGCGCGATGGCTTCGCTTGATAGTAAGGAAGCCGCCTTGGCATTTGTTGCTAAAGCGAAGGAAATGCAGCCCAAGCTTGAAGGCCTACTTGAACGGGCCAAGGCACTTCCGGCACCGTCCGACGAGCAGAAGGCTGCGATTCAAGCGACTCACAAAGAGATTGAAACGAAGATGATGAAAAAGATGATGGCCAATGTGGCTAATCCACCGTCGCCTGAAGCTGCGATAGCAATCGCAGAAGCGATGGGCAGTGTTATGACTGGCGAATTTTCAGAGAAGATGGATGTGATCACTGATGGCATAGGTGCTATCTACGGCATCGAAAAGTAGGTGGGAATAAAGCCCTCTTATAATTTTTTTGACGCCGTGGGGTTTTCCTCACGGCGTTTTTATTTGGGACGCCTAGACCGAGAATTTCGGCTACTTTCGTTTGAAGAGGGGGCTGAGGGCGACTTCGCGGATGAGGGTGCGGAGGGGGTAGTTTTGGGGTTTGAGCTTTGAGAGAATTTCTTCGACGTCGTCATCGTCGGAGAATTCCACGGTGCGTCCCAGGGCGTAGGCGAGGATGGACTCGGTGAGTTCGTGGGCGAGCTTGTCCTGATGGAGAAGGAGGAGTTTTTTCAGTTCGGTGACGTTTTTGAATTCGCCGCCTCCGGGGAGGGTGCCGCCGGGTTGGATGGGGACTTGCCTGCGGCCAACCTTTTCGGTGACGCGCCAGCGTCCGGTGGGGTCAAAGTTTTCGAGTCCGAAGCCGATGACATCCATTTTTTTGTGGCAGGAGGCGCAGGTTGGGCGGTCCTGGTGAAGGAGGACCATCTCGCGATTGGTCATGGGCTTATCGGAAGCTTCATCGAGTTCGGGGACATTGGGCGGTGGCGGCGCCGGGGCGTCATGGAGGATTTTTTCCATGACGAGAGCCCCGCGAATGACCGGCGAGGATCGTTCGCCATTGGAGCCGGTGACGAGGAAGGCGGCCTGAGTGAGAAGTCCGCCGCGATGAGAGTCGGCGGGGAGTTTTATTTTCCGGAATGAGGCGTCTCGTGGATTGTCGAAGGGAAGGCCGTAGTGATTGGCGAGGGCTCCGTTGATGGTGACGAACTCCGAGTCGATGAGGTTTCTGACGGGGAGGTTTTCTTTGATGAGGGTGCTGAAGAATTCCCGAACTTCTTGTTTGGCATCCCGCTGGAGTCCTTCGTTAAAGTGAGGATGCTGCCTGGTGTCGATGGTGATGGCGTCATAGCGGTCGAGGTGGGTCCATTGGCTAATAAAGCCATCGCGAAAGGCCAGGGATTTTGGATCGGCGAGGAGGCGGTCGATTTGTTGTGAGTAGATCTCGGGCTTGGAGAGGTCGGCATCGTAGAGTTCGTTGTCGGGCGGGCTGCTCCAGAGGAAGTAGGAAAGGCGGATGGCGAGTTCGCGGTTATCGAGGAGGCCGTGTGGTTTGTCTTGCTCGGGAGCGGCTTCTTGAATGAAGAGGAAGCTGGGCGAGGCGAGGACGATGGCCATGACTTCGGTCATGGCTTCGCGGTAGTTTTTCCCGGAGGCCCGGAGATCGACGAAGTTCTGGTGCAGGGCTTCGAGATAGGCGGGTTCAGGGGCCTTGCGTCGGAAGGCGAGGGTGGAGAATTTTTCGAGGAACTCGTGGGCGGGTTTGTCGTGATTGAGATAGGGGCCGTTTTTCCCGGTTTCGATTCCGGGGTAGAGGAGCTCTTCGAAAGCGGGGCGTTTTTCAGGATAAAAGGGACCTTCGATTTCAATCCAGTCGAACCAGAGGGAAGGTCGGGGATCGGGGTGTTTGCGTGGGTCCTTGAGTTGGTTGATGTATCCGCGGGTCGAGTTGATGGCGTGGTCCGGAAAATTTTCGCGGAGGCGAATCGCGAGCTGGGTGCGGCCCATGGGCTGGCGGGTGCGGAGGACGACGGACTCAGGCTTCTCCGGAGTGCCGGTCATCTTTAGGGTGCCGTGGATGCGGTCGCGGTCGGAAAGGCGGATGAATTTCCGGAGTTCGTGGGGATTGTCGACGAGGCCGCCGTGGATCCGGATGAGGTAGTCGCCGCGGATGTCGGTATGTTTGTTGGCATAGGACCACTTGGCGACGTTGGAGTTGTAGACGCCGGTATTGACGTGGGGATACTTGAGATAGCTGCGGGGCAATTCTGCGCGGGAGTCCCACTGGCTGAGGAGAATTTTCATTTCGCCTTCGTCTTTGAAGCCGGCTTCCTTCCACGACTTTCCGGCGTCGAGGAGGGCTTTTTTGCGATCCTTCTCGGCGAGGTCTTTACGCATTTTTTTGGTGACGCGGTCCTCGGTCTCGGTGCGGCTTTTTTCGACCTTTCTTCGCGGGCTGGTGTTGTAATGGAGAGCGGTGTCGGCGACCTGACGGCCGAGTTCGAGATATTTTTCGAAGTGGGCCGAGGTGAAGAATTGTTGCTCACCGACGGTGTCGAAGGTCGCGATTTCTCCGTCGTCGGGGATGTCGTGAAGGGAGACATCGAAGCCGAAGAGGTCGCGAATGGTGGCAGCGTATTCGCGTTTGTTGAGCCGGCGCATTTTGATTTCACCGCCGTGATCAGTGAGACGTTTGCGGGCGGTGATGACGGAGCCGGTGATGGAATCGAGGGTGGCGGCCATCTCTGCGTTCGATGGTTGCTTTTCGTCCTCGGGAGGCATGTCGCCGCCGTTGAGTTGATCGAGGACATCCTGCCAGCGTTGGGCGGTGTCGTTGTCGGTGATTTTCCAATCTGTTTGATCAAAGCGAACCTGGCCTTTTTGTTTCTTTGGGCCGTGGCATTTGATGCAGTAGTTTTCGAGGAACGGCTGGAGTTTTTTGGCATCCAGCGTGGTGGCTTCGGGCGCAGCGGAAGCGGCCGTGAAGAGTGAGACGGCGAAGAGTGTGAGGAGCTTCATGTAAAAACTAGCTCAGGAGTTCGGGGATGATTCCGGTGCTGTGGGAGAACTGCTCGGTTTTGATTCCTCCCTGCTGCATGAGGGTGAGCCAGTAGTTTGCCAGCGGAGTGTCCTCCTTGGGGAGGACGATGTTGCGGCCGTGTTTAATTTGTTCTGCGCCGCCGCCAGTGACGATCGCGGGAACGTTTTTGAGTTCGTGCCCGCTGCGGAGGTTGGAGCCGTAGCTGACAATGCAGTTGTCGAAGACGCGGCTGCCGTCGCTGTCTTTCGCTTCTTTCAGGCGGTCGATGAAATGCGCGAGGAGAGAGGAACACTTCTTGTCTCGTTCGCGGGAGGCGAGAATGCGGGGTTGGGAAAATCCGTAGTGGCTTAGTGAGTGGGCCTTAAGTTTGACGCCCATGCCGGCGAGGAGGGAGCAGACTGGCTGGCGGTAGGAGACGACGTTGGTCATGTTGGTTTGGAGAGCGATGATCATCATGTCGTACATGAGATGGATCGCTTCTTCGCCGGTGATGCCCTCATCGGGCGCCTCAAAGGGCGCCTTGGGCTTGGGAATATCGGCCCACTTGGCTTGGCGCTCGAGGCCTTTTTCGACTTGGCGGACTCCGGTGAAGTATTCGTCGAGTTTTTCTTGGTCGCCTTTACTGAGAGTGCGCTTCATGCCGCCGCCGTCGATACGGACGAGGTCGAGAATGCTCTGACGTTTTTTGAGTCGGGCATCGAGTTCAGCCCTCGAGTCACCAGGGTGGGCGAAGAGGGTTCGGAAGAGATCGAGGGGTTTATTGAGGCCCGGAATGGGGTTTCCGGAGTCATCCCAAGAGAGGGAGAGGCCTTTTCCATGTCCGGAGTTGGAGCCGCCATCGACTTCCTTGGCTGAGAGGATGAGGGAAGAAAAACGGGTGTCCTTGCCGAGGTGCTGAGCCACAATCTGGTCACAGGAGATGGAGTTGTGAAAGCGCTTGCCCGGAGTGCCGGCGACGTTTGCTCCGGTGAGGTAGGAGGTGGAGCCGCCGTGCGGATCGGATGCGCCGATGTTGGTGAGATTGGTCACCATGGTGATGTCGTCCTTGTGCCGGGCGAGGGGAGAGAGTCCCTCGGTCATGCCGATCTCGGAAAAGCGACCGGCTTTCTTGGGGTAGAAAGTGTCCTTGGTGAAGCCGAAGCCGCCGCCAAGAAAAATCATGCGCTTGGGAGGAGTGGCTGAGGTAGCCTTGGCGTTGGCGAAGCTTTCCAGGAAGGGAAGTGCCAGAACGGAGCTGCCGAGACGAAAAAAAGATCGGCGGGTGGTGGAGTTGGTATGGAAAGACATCGAGTGAGAGAGTTTTCTCGCGAGGGTGAAGTTACCGCCTTTGCATGATTGTTCTATCGGAGATTCTGTCGGGTATTTACGGGAGGGTTTTAAAGCACACCAGATATGCGGCGGGGGCAGCGCGGTGCCTTTTTAGCGTTTACGATTCTTGTAATCCATCATCGCATCCTTGGTGCCGACGAGGTCTTTGTCGTCGGTGATGCCTTGGGTGGCGAGAGGCATCAGGGGGGCGGGATCGATGTCGAGGGCCCACGCCATGCCGCGAAGGAGGAGGACACGGTAGGTCGGGTCGTGGAAGGTATAGGTGTAGTGCCCGGTAGTGGTGCCGAAGACACGGCCTTTGCCGGAGGTGTAAGTCCAGAAAGTGTCGCTGCGGACTTCGGGGTGTTTGAGAGCGGCGTTGAAATCTTTGGTTCCTGTTGGCGCGATGGCGCCGATGACCTCGACGTTTTCTTTTTTCAAGAGGTTCCAGTAGGATTCGTCATTGAGCTTGATGGAATTGGGAAGGCCTTTGAAAGCCGCGTGCTCGGTGTTGAGGTAGATGGAATGAGCATGATCGAACTTGCTCCACTTTGAGGTCTTATTGCCCTTCCAGGAGCCGCCGATACAGCCTGCGAGTTTCTCTGCGCGGTCAACGGGGCGCATGATACAGGATTCATGAAGGGAAACGACACTGCCGCCATCATCGACGAATTTTTGATATATCGCGAATTGCTCATCGGTGAGATCCGGCAGGTGGAGATATTGAATGAGGAGATCGGCTTTGTCGAATTGCTCCTGCGTGGGGAATTGATAGGCCTCATCTATGGCGATCCGTGGAATGGCTTTCAGCATCGGGACGAAGAGCTCCTTGATGCGGATGTAGTCGTGCTCGCCGCCGCGATGATCTTCGGGTCCGTAGAGCCAGAGTATGTTGACGTCCTCTTCCAGCTTCGCGCCTTTAAAGTTGCCGGTGAGTTTTAGGACTTCCGATTTGGGAATCGGGTCATTGGGCCCGGAGCTGTTGTTCTTGCGCTGGGCGGAGAGAAGTCCAACGAGAATGAGAAGGGGCCAGAGGATGCTTTTTTTCATAGAGCAAAAGAAGAACTTGAATACCCTAGAACGGAGTTACTTCTTTCTTTCCTCAACCTTGGGGAATCACCTTTATACCAGAAGCTCAGAAACTTCGCCATCGCTGTAGTGGAAATTTGGGGTATTCACGTCGGCCTGCTGGAGGATGGTGAGCCAGTAGTTGGCGAGAGAGGTGTCTTCATTTGGTGTCTGAGCTCTTTGAGCTACGGGCCCAGCCATGGCCTTTGGGAATGATTGGTTGGTCAGTTGTGATCTTTGGAATCTTGGCGAGTGGCGCCAGGCTTTGTCTCCAGGCCGCATGTTTGGAGGCCATTTGAGCGACAATTTCGGGGTGTTTCTTCGCAAGATTGGTCTCCTCCATGGGATCCTTTTTCAGATCAAAAAGTTGCCACGTGTCCTTGTTGTATTTTTTGTAGAGACGCCAGTTCTTCCATCGGGTGGCAATGAGATGCCTCCGCTCCGCATCTCCCGGTTCGTTGTTGAGCCAGAAGAGATACTCATGCGCCTCGTTGGTGTTTTCCCCCTTCAGGTAAGGGATCAGATTCACTCCATCACAATGCTTGGGAATCGACTTGGCCGTCAGTGCGGCGATCGTGGAATAGAAGTCGAAATTGGCAATCATGCCATCGTGTTGAGTTCCTGTGGGGAGAGTCCCGGGCATGGAGAAGATCGTGGGCACGCGGCCCCAGCCTTCTTTCTGCGTGCCCTTTCCTTTGCCCCCGGTGTAGGGCGCCGATGATGCGCCTTCGCCACCGTTGCCACCATTGTCGCTGGAGAAAATGATCAGCGTGTTTTTTCGCAGACCCTGTTTTTCCAGTGTTTGGATGAGTTTGCCGACTTGGTCATCGACCGAGACGATGGCGCCGGCCAGTTTGCGTCGCTCTCCCTTGGCGGTGGTTCGTTTCATCAAGCTTTCGGGGGCTTCGGTGCTGGGTGAGTGGACTGCTGCCGGGGACCAGTAGAGAAAGAAGGGGGACCTCTGATGTCGCTCAATGAAATTGACCATCGAGTTGCCATCGTAATCAGTCAGCCAAACCGTCTCGCCAGCTTCATTGAGACAGAAGTATTTCGAGGTGCGTAGTTTGCGAATTTTTGCAGATTGCCCAGCGAGTTCTTTCT
>JAKMEV010000529.1:0-2447 GCA_022425785.1 Akkermansiaceae bacterium
CATGAGAGTGTATCTAGGTGTGGTCGAACGCGCTAGGGATAGCGTAAGGAAGGCCCAACGGAAGGCTAAAAGAAGCGATCAAGTCGCATTCTTGCAATTGGCTTAATTTGTCACACAACTCTTCGAAAAACCGCACGCAGTATAACTGAGATCAGGAAGAGCCCTGCGAGGGTTGCCGCGATGCTGGCACCCGCTGGCTGATCGAGATGATAGCTCAGAAAAAGCCCCAGAGCGGAGCCTCCTGCACCAACCAGAGCACTGAGGGGGAAGAGTGCATCGGGTGTTGAAATGAATGGTCTCACGATTGCGGCCGGGGCGACGATCAACCCGATGGCGAGGATGCATCCGACGGCTTGCAGAGTCGTCACAAGGACAAGAATGAGAACCGCGAAAGAGGCGTAGTCGAGAAGGCGGGTGCGAATACCCAGACTGGCTGCGACTTCGGGATCGAAGAGGTTGATGACTACCGATCTTCGGAAGAGAGAGAGAATGGCGACGGCAATGATGCCCACTCCGAAGGACATTTTCAGGTCGAGGTCGGAGAGGCCGAGGATGTTTCCAAGAAGCCATGAATCGAGGTCTTGGTTCGAGCCCAGCCGGCTGAGGACCATGATGCCAACGGCAAAAGCGCCGGTGTAGAGGACGGCGAGGATGGTGTCGTCGTCGATTTTTGTTTCGCGGGAGAGGAGAATGGTGAGAACGCCGATGAGGATCGCGGCGGAGACGGCACCCATAAATGCGCTTACGACACCGAGACCTACCATCAAAGTCGCGATGGCTACGCCGGGAAGAAGACTGTGGCTGAGTGCCGTCAATTTCAGCGGGCTGCGATGCAGTAAAACGAAGGCGCTGGCGTAGCCATTGACGAAGCCAATGATCAGGGCCGCGACGAGTCCGCGTTGGTAGAGGTTGAGGTCAAAGGGCTCGATCATGACGATGAGGGTGGCAGGAGTGAAGAGTGTGCTTCACCACGTCGCTAGCCATAACTTCGGAAGCAGGGCCGAAGGCGATTTGCTTTTGATCGAGGACAAGCGCATGAGTGAAGATCTCGGTAACGCTTTCGAGTTGGTGGTGAGACGCGATGATCAGGTGACCGGATTTTGAGAGATCGAAAAGGCTGTCGGAAAGATGGCAGCGGCTTTCGATGTCGAGTCCATTGAAAGGCTCGTCGAGGAGGAGGACGTGGGCTTCCTGAGCAAGAGCGCGGGCGATGAAGGTTCGCTGCTGTTGGCCGCCGGAGAGTTGGTCGATTTGCCGGTCGGCAATATCGCCGAGATTCATGGTGGTGATGGCTTCCTCGGTTTTTTCCTTATCGATTTTTTTAAAACGCTTGAGGTTTCCGATGTGGGGAAAGCGTCCCATCGCGACGACATCGCGCACCCGGATGGGGAAGTGGTGTTGGTGATGGTCGACTTGGGGAAGGTAGGCTATTTCTTTTCGAAAGGTTGCGAGTGGTTGCTCGCGCCAGTTGAGTGTTCCGTCCTGAGGATCGAGGAGTCCGGCGAGGAGGCGGATGAGCGTGGTTTTGCCTGCGCCATTGGGGCCAAGGAGAGCGAGCCGTTGGCCGCAGTGGGTGGAGAGTGAAACGTCCGAGAGTGCCTTCTTGTTTCCGTATTGATAGCGGACGTTTGCGAGGTCGAGTTGGTGGTGGTCGTGGCTCATTTGGACAGGTTCCACTGACAATTAAACTCTTGCGTCGCCTCAATAGTGCCCCAGAGAGTGAACGATCGTGAGAGAAGATGGTCGGGCTCCAGGGAGATGAGCAAAGCGGTTTCCGGTATGTCCCTGGGCCAGACTGCGGAGACCTTCATCGTGATTTTTCCGGACTCGGGAATGGTGAAGAGAATTTCTTTAAAGTCTTCGTCGGCAGAAAATTTGCAAACGGAATTTCCGATGGTGACTTCGACAGAGGAATATGGGTGAGCGGTGCGCAGAGTAATGTCGGCGCGCTTTGCTGTTCCAACAATCGCGGGTTCGACGATGGCATCGCGAGTCACTTCCACGGGTTTGACGACTTCCATCAGAGGCCACGCGAGAGCGGCCAGAGGCAGCAGCGCCAGAGTCGTCGAAGTGAGGGGAGAACGGGTCATTTCTTCAGGCCGGCCACGATGTTGGTGACGTTTGTCTGGATCATTCTTTGATAGCTGGCGACCGAACCATCGGCGATGAGAGGTTGGCCGATTTGGGCTCCGGATTGACGAGCAATCTGGGCGAGGATTTTTGGATTGGCCGATTTTTCGGGAAAGACGGTAGGGATGTTTTCAGCCTGTAATTGGCGAATTGAAATCGCGAGTTGCTGGGCCGGGACTTCTCCTTTGGCACTGAGGCCTTGGACGAAGGTTGCTTTGAATCCGTAGGCTTTGCAGAAGTATCCGAAGGCGGCGTGGGCCGTGACGAGATGGCGTTTTGATTTGGGAATGGTGGCAACCATGGTTTTGACCCAGGCG
>JAKMEV010000553.1:0-12326 GCA_022425785.1 Akkermansiaceae bacterium
AAGGCACTGCGATCAAAGCCAGACTTGTCGGCATCGAGAACGACGAAGTCTATCTCTTCGAAACCGACAAAGGCGCCAAGATCCGCGCCACCGCGGCCCAGCTTTCCAAAGAAAGCGTCGCCAAAGCGAGGAAGGCAGCCGGCGTAAATTGAACCACCAAGCCTTGCGGCTGGTGGCTTTTGGTTTAAAGCGGTCTCTTTACTTCACATGCATGACGCCGCGCATGATGGTGGCGTGTCCGGGGAAGGTGCAGATGAAGGGATAGTCTCCGGCTGTGGCCGGAGCGGTGAATTCGATCTCCTGAGTCTCTCCCTTGTCGAGAAGTTTGGTGGCGTGGAGGATATTTGGATCATCTGGCAGGAACTGCTTTTTGAAACCATCGGCCCCGAGAGCAATAGCCGCATTGGCCACTGAATCAGCGGTTCCTGGTTTCACGATTACCAAGTTGTGAGGCATGAAGTCAGGGTTCACGAGGATCAGCTTGATCTTCTTGCCCGCCTTCACGGTCACTTCCTTCACGTCATACTGAATTTTCTCCACAACGGTGTTCACACGGATCGTGGTCAGATCAGCGGTGTCGGATTCGATGCCGCCTTTTTTCAGGACCATTTCCTCTTCCTCTTTGATCTCCTGTTTCCCGAGAGTCGGATCAGCATCAGTCCAGAAGTGCTTCACGGTCTTCGCGCCCATTGCGACATGGGGGTCAGATGAACCGAGCACGGCATTGAGGAGCTCTTCGTTACGCACGTTGTGCTGCTGATGAATCCAGAGTGCCTCGAGAAGCGGAATGCCATGATCCTTGTTGGTAGCACTAAACTGCTTAATCCATTTTTGCGTCTCTTTGATCACGGCATCGGTGTCGCGCTCGCTGAGTTCGACCCGAGTACGGTGACGCACTTCCATGACGGGGTGCTTGAAGTTATCGAGCAGAGCGGAAATAGACGCGCCATCAATTTTGACCGGCTTTTGCAGGGGACGACCATTGTAAGTCATGCGGTAAATCCGGCCGTGACGCTTGTCGCGGTTCGGGTCGCGCACGTTGTGCTGCATGTGGCCAATGATGACATTGTGCCAGTCGGCAATGTAGAGTGCTCCGTCTTCTCCGAAGACCGCATCGGTCGGACGGAAGTTTCCGTCGTCACTATAAAGCAATTGCTCGGCCGGAGTTCCCCAGACTTCACCCAGCTTGTATTTCTTCTCCTCGAAGCCATCGCGGTGAAGTTTATACTGCTTGAGACCGCGATAGCCGATGGTGTTGCAGACGAGGAAGTTTCCGTCCATCTCTTCCGGGAAGTGGCTACTGGAAACAATGACGTCGGCGGCCACCGGGCGAACCTCCTTGTTCAGGAGAGGGAACATCTTGAAGCCCTTGCCACTGGGGCGGACCTGATAAGAACGACCACCGGTCCCGTCGTTGGCGTAGAGATAGCCATACTTGTCAAAGCTCGTGCCGTGCGGGTTCGGGCTGTTGCCTGCATGGAAGGTGACGGTATAACGACGAGGATCAAAGCGATACATTCCCGAGGATCCGGTCGTCAGGGACGGCCCCCAGGGGGTCTCGTGATTGTGTTGGAGGAAAATTCCACTCTGCCAGTAAATGCCTCCGTCAGGTCCGAAGATCAGGTTGTTCGCGGCATGGTGGGTGTCGGATGATCCGATGCCCTGCATCAGGACAAAACGAACATCAGCAACATCATCGCCGTCGGTGTCCTTAAGGAAAATAATGTCCGGCTGGCTGGTGACAACAACGCCACCATTCCAGAATTCAAAACCAAGTGGGTTGTGCACCTTGGCAAATTCCTTCACTCCGTCAGCCACGCCGTCCTTGTTCTTATCTTCGAAGATGAGAAGTGAATCGTTCATCTTCTTCAAAGGCTCCCACTTGGGGTAAGTGGCCCAGGCTGCCGCCCAGAGACGGCCTTTGCCATCGACCTGCAACTGAACCGGGTTGGCCAATTGCGGGAACCTTTTCTCATCCGCAAAAAGGTTCACTTTAAAGCCTTCAGCAATGTGCATCTTGGAAATCGCTTCCTTGCCGTCGAGATACTTCAGGCTGCCTTCCTTCTGCTTGCTTGAGCTCCGGGACTTTCCTCCGACGTTGGATTTGACCGGAACAGGCGCAGGGACATTGGCATCGCTGACTCGCAGATCTTTGCCGGCGGCCTTTGCCCAAATCCGCTGGTCGCGATTGGCCGTGGTGACATCGAGCATCTTGAGCTCGTGCTGGAGAACCTCGGCATTGGTCTGCCCATCGACGAATTTCAGCCCGGAGCGTCCGCCCCAAACATCGTTACCATCGGTAGCGCGATAACGATTGTGCCAATGCCAGTTCTTATCAAGGACCGCTTCGCGCAGCGGCTGATGACTTGGAGACGCCTCGATTTTCTTGTTGAGAAGTCCTTGTGCAATCACCTCACCGATCATGCGGTTGCCATCTTCATTGAGATGAATTCCATTCAAAGTCAGGGGGATATTACTGGTGGAATACAGCGCCAGGGAAGGGTTGAAGAGATCAAGAAACGCCACGCCATTTTCGCTGGCGGCGAGACGGGTCGCTTCGGTGATCGCGAGAAGACGTTTGTTGTTGGACTTTCCGCTGGGGAGATTGCGATCTTTAAGATTCTCGTGTGCGATCGGGCTGGCGAGCACGATGCGAGGGAAGGTCTTACCGTTCGGCTGGGCCTTGCGGATGGTCTCGACCAGCTTGGCCAGTTCCTTGCGGTAGTTCTCCGGAGTAGTGTCGAAGGACTCGTTATAACCATACATCGCGAGGACAACGTCCGCTTTTACCAACTGAAGATATTCGGCCATCGGGGTAAATCCTCTCGAGCGGGGATGCTTGTTGGCGCGGTCTCCGGTGAGGCTCATGTTACGGAAGCTCAGCTGCAACCCCTTGGTCTCGGCCTGAAGAAGGGTCTCCAACCAACCATCATGCTGCATGCGGTCGGCGAGGCCATTTCCGATGATGGAAACCACGTCGCCTTTGGCGAACTTGAATGGCGAGGGGTCCTTATGGCCCGAAGGAACATCGACCGACTTGGCCACTTTCTGAGCCTCACCCTTGCCTCCGCGATAGGTCACCGCCACTTTTTTACCAAAGTCAAAATCCACCGAGACTTTCGGCGCCGCGAGATTGTCCTTCTTAAAGACAGCCTTACGATTGGCGTCGAGAAGGGTAATGGTGAAATTGGCGAGCCTCCCGTCGAGACCATCACCCCGGTTCCAAATCGAAACTTTGTCGATGGCCTGGGGCTTGCCGAGATCAAGCTCCCACCATGGGTTCGCCTGGCCTTCGCTGGTGTGAGTCTGCCCCCCTTTGGTATAGGACGGATTCTTATTCCCATCGATCGCCCGCTCGGGAACACCTCCGGCTCCGACGCTCGACTGGGTGGCTTTCCCGGATTTGGCAATATTCTTACCTTTGCTGATCACTTCGACCTCTGCCAAAGTAAGCGTTTTACCCTTTCCGGGCAATTCGACACGAACATATCGCGCGTTCGGGGCTGCTGCTGATGCCGCTATCGCGCTCAGCGCCAGCAGTAAAGTGGTGGAGACTAACTTCATAAGTGAACAATTGGATACGCTCCATTTCCGGCATCTTATCGCGAAGATTTAAGGAAAACATGAAATCCCCAACAAGCCCCAGCGACTTGACGGGTTCAGCCCACCAGATCCGACCAGACCTCGCCATGCACATCCGTCAGGCGAAGATCCCGTCCTCCCCAGCGGTAGGTAAGCTTCTCATGATCTATTCCGAGTTGGTGCAGGACCGTCGCCCAAAGGTCATAGACGGTGGCGACTTGGTCGATTGCTTTGTAGCCCAGTTCATCGGTCGCTCCGTAGGTCTGGCCGCCTTTCACGCCGCCGCCGGATAGCCAGAGACTGAAGCCATAGGGATTGTGATCCCGGCCTTTGCCTCCTTGCGAAAAGGGCGTACGGCCAAATTCTCCAGTGAAGACAACGAGGGTTTCCTCCAATAACCCCCGCTCCTTGAGGTCGGTAAGTAATGCGGCGATGGGGCCATCGACTTGCTCCGCCATCTTTCCGTGTCCTTTCGCTAAATCTCCATGTTGGTCCCAGGGATTCCCCCCGTTTCCCCCACCGATCCCGTGGCTGCAACACGACAACTCCACAAAGCGCACTCCGCGCTCCACGAGACGCCGCGCCATGAGACACTGCCGCGCATATTCGGCCTGGTGCTCGTTGCTGCTATTCACGCCATAGAGTTCTTTGGTCGCTTCACTTTCTTCGCTGATGTCGGTGAGTTCCGGCACGGCTCCCTGCATGAGATACGCGGTCTCGGCATTTTCCACCGAAGCCATCACGGCATCTTTGGCCGCCGTTCGTTCGGCAAACTTCCGGTCCAGTCCACCGATGAAATCAAGCGCGCGACGTTGCTCCACCTTGAGCATTCCCGGCGCGATATTAGGGACTGCTTGATTCCCCGAAATGTTAAAAATCGATCCCTGGGTCGCCGCCGGAAGAAAGCCATTCCCAAAAATACTCACGCCGCCGTGCGGAGTCGTGGCCCGCTTTGATTGCAGCACGACGTAGCCCGGCAAATTGGGATTCATCGAACCACATCCGTAGTTCACCCACGCCCCGGCGCTCGGATAGCCCAGGAAGGGAAAGCCGGTGTGCATGAAAAAATTCCCTTGAGCGTGCTCGCTGAATTTCGCCGTCATTGAACGGACAATCGTCAGGTCATCGGCCCGCTCCGCGATCTTGGGAAACATGTTTGTCATTTCCAAACCGGACTTTCCATAGCGCCCGATCTCCCACGGTGACGCAAAAATATTCCCGTTGGCGTCGAACTGCGTTCGCTCCACCACCACCGGCATCGGCTGACCATGGCGTTCCTTAAGCGCAGCCTTGGGATCAAAGGAATCGACATGGGAAACCCCGCCCGACATGTAGAGAAAGATCACCGACTTGGCGTTCTGCGCGTGATGCAACTTCGGCTTGGACGCACCCCAAGCCTGATTCCCGTTGATGAGACTGGAAAGCGCCACGGCGCTGACTCCGCTGGAAGTCAGCTTGAGAAATTCCCGGCGGGTTTTGAGATCAATGGACATAAATCAATTCTTTGGAGTTCAAGAGAGCATGCGCGAAGCGGTAAAAAGGATCGCCCGTCCCAGACATGGCTGCTTTTCGTTCGGCGAGTTCGCGGTCAATCCCGGCGAGTTCTTTGGAAATACTGGCGATCTTATACTTCAACTTGGTAGCTGCCGCTCCTTGCGAATCGTTCAATGAATCGTCGATCATTTTAGCGGTCACAATTTCCACCATCGATCCCGAGGCTGCTGCGGCCACCTCTTCCCTCGTGAGCGCCCGATCATAGAGACGCGCCTCAAATACCTTCCCTGTCAACATCCGCCCGCCGCCGGGATTCACGCCATGACGAAGACCGAGCACGACCTGTGATCGGCCCGCCTGATAATTATGAATACTCCCCTTCCGATATGATTTACCATACAGCTGTCCATCGCGATAGGCCTCGATCCGGCCATCCTGATGATACACGATGGCAATACGCACCGCCTTGGCATTGGCCTCTTTCTCCTGCGTTCCGCCAAAGCCTTCCGTCCTGGCGAAACTGTTACTTCCCGAAAGCCACTGACCTGGATCTTTCTCCCCGAAAACGATACTGTCAAAAGTAGCCCCGTCGACGGTCTGCACCGTCATCGCTCCGCCACCTTGCTGATTCAATTTGTCGAGCTGCACGAAAACCTCCAGCGTCTTTGCTCCAAGATTCGTCTTCAAAGGCTCGCTCATCAGGCAGCCGCCATTCAGATGCAGCGCTCCATCGATGACCTTCGCATTTCCTTTCAAGGTGCCCTTCAAGCCGCTGACGGAATCATCGCTATTCCCTTCAAAATCCCAGCGCCCGATTGGCTTCAAATCCACCGGCTTTTTGTTTTTCGCAGCTTCTGCATTCCGGCGATTAACTTCCGCCTGCAACTTAGATCGAATAGGCCCCAGAATCGCCTCTCGCTCTTTTTCAACCTCCGCCAGAGAATCTGAAACAACAGCCTGCTTTTCCCGAAGCCGGCCGGTGTCATCATCAACCTTCCCATCCAGGTAAGCCACACTCGCCGCGAGCTCCTCCGCACTCGGAGGTCGGGCATAAGCTTGCAGGAAGAAACGCCTTACTTTCGCCTCCGGTGTTTTCAGCGATTGATCATTCTTAATCCGATGACTCCACTGTCGGGCTGCTTGCGCGACTTCGCGACCATTCATCAAAGTCAGCGCCTGAGCGGGAACATTGGTCAAATTGCGATCCCCAACCGTCGAAGTAGGAATTGGTAAATTGAATGCCTTCAAAAAAGGATCTAACCGATTGCGTCGCACCGCCCGATACATCGCCCGCTGCCCGCCTCCTCCAGTTGCGAGATGATTAATGGTATCCAGAATGGCCTCGGCATCCAATCGACGGGGCGGAAAGTAAGCGAGCATTTCGTTTTCCGCATCGCGGTCGCCATTGGCTCGCGGAGGCAAGCTTGCCGAACGAAAGGTCCGGCTCATCACGAGTTGTTTTACGAAGGGCTTCATCTTCCAGCCGCTGGCCCGGAAGTCGATTGCCAGAGTATCGAGAAGTTCGGGATGTGATGGCTCTTTACCCAAACGTCCGAAGTTATCCGCAGAAGCAACGAGCCCGCGACCGAAGACATGATTCCACAGACGGTTCACAATCACGCGCGAAGTCAGCGGGTTGTTCTCCCGCAAAATATCCTCGGCCAACTCACGACGTCCGCTCTCGGTTTTTGAATATGGCTTTCCGTCGAAGATCTCCAAAAAAGTCCGCTCAACCGGCTCCTCTTCTTTCTTATAATCACCACGACTCAGGAGCGGCTGATCCCAAACCTCTCCCTCCATCACACCCGGAGCCCGAACCGGCACCCGGATTTCACTTTCCAGCCTGCGATAGGTTTCAATCTGGGCCCGCAATCCTTTGGGGAGCGTCTTCACCGCATTCGGCAGGAAACCCCGACTCACAAAGGCATTAAGAAGCTGAGCCTGCTCATCATTCATCGAGCCATTCTTCCAGGCCCTCAACGCAGAGCGCAAGATGGTCCGGTAAAACTCCAGCAGACTCGCCCGATCTTCAATTACCTCAGTCGCTTTCGGGAATACAACAATTGGAACGCCGACATCACGCATCGCGCCCTGACCCGCGTAGGCCTCCAGAACCCCGAACCACGAACGATCACCGCCGCCTCTCGTCGTTGAGTCCGGGCCGGTATTGACCTGGAAATACCCCTTCTCGCCGTTCCAGTATGTATACTTGCGATTTTCGACCCAACCCAATGTCGAGTTCAATTGAGCCGCCGGATGCACCAAGCCATGACTCAGTGGATAGCTCCGCATCACGAAGCGAGCCTGCGCTTTCGATCCCACCACGCGCATCATCGCCTTGTCACCTTTCGCTTTGTGAAAAACCGAACTCAGCGTTGCGCTGTGCTTATCCGAAATCAAATGACTATAAACGCCGGACGGATAAATCCCCGTCAACGCCTTCTCGCCACCGCCCGCAATTGCGAAAGCACCCGCATCAGTGGGCCCCTCTCCCAGACCATTACCATTTTCAAACCACCTGGCGTAGGTCTTGGGATCGCGAAGATCAGCATAGAAAGTCGCCGAGGATTTCGTCTTCTCATTATGCACTAAGGATTCCTGATGCTTCTTTTTAAGATCGGCAATCCTCCCGGTGATATCTTTCACTCCGTTCAACTTCGCCCAAGCCGCGAGAGGGTCTGTCTCTTTGATTTTTTCAAGCTTACTCGCTTCAAGTTTCCCAATCGCCCCGTCCACAACCCCAAGCCAATAATCAGCAAAGGCACGACGCAGCGCGGGCTTCATTTTCGAAAGTTGCTTGCGGTGTAACTCCTTCAACTCCGGCGAATCAACATTTACTATCGCCGGACGACTCCCGATCATGATGCCGTAGAACTTATAAAAATCCTTCTGACTGATCGGGTCGAACTTGTGGTTGTGACAACGAGCACAGGAAACAGTCATCCCCAGCATCGCTTTTGAAACAACATCCACCTGATTATCCGTGAAGGTGATTTGCTCATCGTAAGCATCCGTCACCCCGAAGCCGTGTGGCACCATCCGAAAATGCGCCGGCCCAATGGCAGATTCATTTAAGCCAAGCTCTGCATTGATGCGGGGCTTTTCAAGCAAGTCCCCCGCGAGGTGCTCCCGGATCATCTGGTCATAAGGCACATCCGCATTCAGCGCCCTTACGAGGTAATCGCGATACTGATTGGCATAGGGAATCGCCGGGTCGCCTTCACTCCCGTGCGACTCGGCGTAGCGATACCAATCCATCCAGTATCGCGCCCAACGTTCGCCATATTGCTTCGTCGTCATCAGGTCATCGACCACCTTTTCGTAGGCGGTCTCGCTTGGATCAGCAACGAAGGCCTCCACCACCTCGGGTTTTGGAGGCAGCCCCGTCAGAATCAGATGCACCCGCCTGACCAAAGCGGCCGGAGTGGCTTTGCCCGCCGGCTGTAGTTTCTCTTTTGCGAGGCCCGCAGAGATAAATTGATCAATCAAGTTCCCATTCCACTCTGGCTGCTTCGCCGAAGGAGCCTGCGATTTCCTTAAAGGCTGGAAGGCCCACCATTCTTTCCGGCGATCCCGCACCGATTCCCAATCAACCTGATTCGCCAGATCCTCCTTCGTCGGTTTCGTCGTCCGGGGATCCGGGGCTCCCATGCGGATCCAGTCCTCGAAATTCTTAATGATGATGTTGGCGAGCTTCGGAGACTTTGGCGGCATCGCCTCGTAATCCCCGCCATGCCGAATCGCGAGAATCAGCGGACTTTCTTCCGGCTTGCCCGGAACGATGACATCGCTCTCCAAAAGTGCATCACGGTAATCGAGCGCCAGATCGCCCTTTTTCTTGTCCACGCTGTTGTGACACTCGTAGCAGCTCTCCGCAAGAATCGGCCGAATCTTGTTTTCAAAAAACTCGACCTCTTTCGACGTCAACTCGGCACCAAAAAGACTTCCGGCCAGTCCGGCAAGCGCGAGGGAAATTACACACCTTTCCATCAACATAGAGACCCAGAACCTACGAAGACCTCCCTCAATTTCATTCATGGAATTCACCCCAAGCCAACGCTTTAAAGAAAAACCAAACCATTGGCGCTCCCAATCTCGACCCTCATCTCTCGGAAGAGAGCGCTCAGTTGTGAAATCACGGCAATGTCGCCGGTTTCGGCAAATCATCCACCATCCCGGCATCCGTGCGCTTCAACTCCGCAATCGTCTTTTCCCTCAGCTCCAGAACTTTCCTCCGATGAGCGGGATTCCGGGCAAGGTTGATCAACTCCTCCGGATCTTCCTTGAGGTTGTAGAGCTCTTCGACTTCTCCTTCGATCAGAGTCCGAATATATTTCAAATCCCCATCCCGCAAGGATACCCACCACGGCACCCCTGGATCCGGGCCAAGATAAAGCTTCTTTCCTCCTGCCTCATGATCGCTCGGCGTGGGAATCTTATTGCAATCTTTTCCGTAACTCGACCCCGTCAATCCCGTCAGCACGGGCTTGGACCACGGAGCAGATTCCGGCCTCTTCAAAAGCGGAGATAAATCATAGCCATGCATCTTCCAGGGCAGATCGATTCCTGCAAATGAAAAAAAGGTCGGCGGCAGATCAACCCCCGAAACCGGATGCGAACACACCTTGCCGCTCGGCAAACGCGAGGGCATACTCACGATCATCGGCGAAAGAATCGTCGCATCATATGGGGCCAATTTCACCCGAAAGCCATGCTGCCCCCAGGCAATGCCCTGGTCGCTGGTGAAAACGATCAAGGTATTTTCATACTGACCGGTCTCCTTCAAAGCCGCGACCAATTTCCCAACCGCCTCATCGATCGCCAACACACCCTGGTGATACTGGCGCACCCAATCGTTTAGAGTATTCCCATGCACCACATTATTGGTCACCGTCCTTTGCGTTGCCTTCCCGGTATTCAATTCCGGCTCTCCGTTTTCACCTGGCACCCACGATTCCGTCTCGCGCACGTACTTTGGCTTCCCCTTTCGTGATTCCCCCGGATAAATATCAGCCGGCGGTTCGATGGCCGCGTCCGGATAGCTTTTCAGATGCCGGTCCGCAGGCGTAAATGGCCCATGCACCGCGCCAAAACAGACCCACAAATACCAAGGCTTGTCATCAACTCTCCCCTCGCGGCCGTGCAAATAATCCAGCGCCCATTTCGTGTAGTTGTCCGTAGTGTATCCCTCGGTCATCACCGCCTTACCGCCATTCTTCTCGATCAACTGATCGTAATAATACTGGCCCGAGTTGTCAGTGTGCCTCGGTCGGTTCCAGACGATCTGATGATCCCAATCGCGCCCGAACCCGGTATCGACACCAGTGTGCCACTTCCCAATCTGCGCGGTTTGATATCCCTTTGCCCGAAACACGCTTGGCCAGAAAGGGCACTGCTTGGGATCATAGGCACTGCCCGGGTAGGTCCCTTCCATACGCATCGACTTCACTCCCCACTGATGCATTCCGGTCAATATCGTGGCCCGCGAAGGCATACACCAGGTTCCGATATACGCTGAGGCAAAACGCACCCCCTTTTCCGCCAAAGCATCGATGTTCGGCGTGTCCACCCAATCAAAGGCCTCCGGATAACAACTTACCGAGCGGTGCGAATGATCGTCAGAATAAATGAAGAGAATGTTCGGTTTTTTCTCTGCCGCGGCTGCGATTCCAGCCAATACAAAAAGCACGATCAATAAATATTTCATTTCCCGAGCGTGGCTTCTTCAAAAACCTTTACGAGTCAAATTGTCACTACAAGCGACTCAAACCCCGAAGGGACAGCGTCTCCCCGTAATCTTCAAAACACTCCCTTGACCCAAATCAGACCCCGGGTCTGAACCTTTCCACAGGTGTTGAGTTGTCGAATCAATTTCTTTGCTCATTTGAGTGAAGATATGACAGCCGTATTTTCAGAAAGACCTTACCCAACAGAAACCCAAGCACCCTTATGGTGACTCTCCAGTGATTTTTCCGCTAGCTCTACGCCCTTCGCGCCTTCACGGAGAGTCCACGGAAATTGCTCCTCGCGAGCAACGTGCTTGAGGAACATCTCCCACTGGATCTTGAAGGCATTGTCACAAGGACCGGGATCGACAACTTCCCAATTGTCATTGAAATCAATCGGACTATCGACATCGGGATTCCAAATCGGACGAGGCGTATTTTCCATACTCTGGGCCCAGCATTTCCGCAGTCCCACGATGGCGCTGCCCTTCGTTCCATCGACTTGCATCGTGAAGAGGTCATCGCGGCGAACGCGGACATCCCAGGATGAATTGAACTGACAAATCACGCCTGTCTTGGTTTTGAACAAAGCGTAAGCTGCATCATCGGCGGTGCACTTGTAGGGTTGTCCATCTTCACCAATGCGCTCGGGAAGATGAGTCGCGGCATGCGTGAAGACATCGGTAATTTCGCCGAAGAGATTGTCGACGACGTAACGCCAGTGACAGTGCATATCGATGATAATTCCGCCGCCATCTTCGCTACGGTAATTCCAGCTTGGACGCTGGCTCGGTTGATCTTCATCATGACCAGTGAAGACCCAGTATCCAAATTCGCCGCGCACCGAAAGGATCTCACCAAAGAAGCCCGCATCCTTTAGTTGCTTGAAAGCCTGAATTCCCGGAAGCCATAGCTTGTCCTGGACGGTGCCATTTTTCACTCCGGCAGCTTCTGCAACCTCCGCGATGCGATACGCTTCCGACGAGAGAACCGCCGTGGGCTTCTCGCAATAAATGTGCTTTCCAGCAGCGATGGCCCTCTCAAGGAAACCAACCCGGTAGGGAGTCCCCGAAGCGTCGAAAAAAATCTCATAAGAGTCATCTGCGAGCACCCTATCAAGATCGGTGGTGTATTTCTTTACTCCATGTTTCTCCGCCAGCGCCTTAAGCTTTTCCTCATTGCGACCGGTCAAAATGGGATCCGGCATCAAGACCGTGCCATCCTCCAAAGTCACCCCACCCTGCTCGCGAATCGCGAGGATCGAGCGCACGAGGTGCTGATTGGTTCCCATGCGCCCGGTGACGCCGTTCATAATAATTCCTATCGTTTCAGTACTCATGTTGTTCGGTAAATTTCGTGGTAAGCATTCAAGATCTCGTCGAGAAATTCGTTTTGGTCGCGGGCCCACCACTTTGAAGAAAAGATCTCCACTTCACGGCGTCCGTCGAATCCCGCTTCGCTCAACATGCGATCAATCCCCCGCAAATCCGCGCAGCCCTCCCCCATGATCCCGCGATCGAGAAG